>JBFEIJ010000007.1:0-63017 GCA_041553775.1 Planococcus sp. (in: firmicutes) | reverse complement strand
TTGGTTCTCCGTCAAATGTTGGGGTGAGGTGAATTGACTTCACCCTTAACCAACGTGAACTCCAATATTCTTGTACTTGTGTATCAATAGTATCTTGGCGCGGGCTCGTTCGAAATTCTGAAAGCCGAACGCGTTGCGTTTGATCACTTTCGTCAAGTTATTGATGCCTTCTAAAAATCCATTGGAATACGGAAACGCAAAACTGTTTAAAATTTCAGTTTGCCAGTTGTGGAATGTGCGCATCGCTTTCTGAAACTCCGGAATTCCGGATTGTGCCACCAGCTGACGAAATTCATACAGCTGCGCTTTGGTCTTGAGGACATCCTCAGGACCTCTTTTTTTGCTATCTTGAAACCACACGCAATACGCTTCCTTCAATTCGTAAGCTCGTTTGAGCTCATCGTCCATCTTCAGGTAGCGATTCAAGTACCAACGGTCTTCCTCGGTCAACTTCTCACTGTTTTTGTGGAAGACATAGCGCATTCGTTTGCCTTTCTTGCGGTCATAATCGCTCCAATTTTTCTGCACTCTTCTGCGTACCCCATCGAGCGCCCAGTAGATATACCGGCAGAAATGGAAACGGTCAGCGATGATGACGGGTTTGCCGAGTACTTGCTGGACCGCAGCTTTGAACGCGTTGCTCATGTCCATGACGACGATTTCCACCCCTGCACCGTGTTGCTGGAGGTACCGTTTGATCGTCTTCTTTTTCCGGTTGGGCAGGACATCAATAGGTTCCCGCGTTTCACCGTTGGCGATGATCAGTTGATATTTACCTTCACGGGTGTCGCCTTTGTATTCATCAATGGCGATCACCCGGGGCAATTTTCCGGGTTCCTTTATTTCCTGGAGCGCGAGCACATCGAACCGGCGTACGATGGTCGAAGAAGAAGCGCCGTAATGTCCGGCCACTTCCTTGAATGTCTTTGCCTTCACGCTTCGCACATGAACCGCTTGGTTCCATTCTTTCGAGAATCGCTGGTAGCGGGCTACAAACGAATTGTGTTCAGGAAATTTCTTGCCGCATGCCCCGCAGGCGTAGCGTCTTTTTTTATAGAAAATGGATGTCAGGCGTTCAAACCATTTCAGATGCTTGATCTTTTGGATGCGGTAATCGTGAACACGCTGGGTCTTCTCTTGGCAGCGCGGACAGACATGTGGTCGCACTTCCAGTTCCACATGCAGGGCCACTCGGTCCTCCACATGTTCCATTTTCGTGACCATCACATCTTCTAATCCAGGGAATTTCATGGTAATATTCAAGTGCACGCATCTCCTCTTTTTTTACTTGTTACTCGACATTTCAAGTATAAAAGAAGTTGGAGATTGCGTGTCTTTTTTTGGTTAAATTGTTCGAACACCCCAACATTTAGTATAGAACCCTCTTTTTCATGCTGAATTTCAATATCAATACGTCGTTAATTTGAATAATTTCTGGAAGCCGTAAATGCCGCGCTGCCAGAACGTGAAATCATCCTGGTATTCTTCCACATCAAGCGTATACAACGCATCTTCGTTATCCCATAGCATATTGAAGTAATCATTTAATTTCCCGGCTAATTCACTATCATTCGGCGCGATGATCCGGATATCGCTTTCCAAATTGTAATTGTCCAAAGTCCGTTCGGTGTAATTGGCGGAACCGCCGTAAATATACGTTTCTTCTGCTGTCTTGATCATCAAGGTTTTCGTGTGGTACTGACCAACTACGGCATTGTACCAACGCACTTCCACTTTATTGCCCGAGTTTTCCATGATTTCGTTAACGACTGGCCGATTAGGCAAGCCGGTTTTTTCCGTACCGAAAGCATTTTCGTTCGGATCGAGGATCATCCGTACATCGACGCCGCGTTTCGCTGCTTTTTCAAGTGCATCAATCACTTGCGGTTGTGCGATATAGAACATACCGAGACGAATCACATCGCCATCTTTCGTTTTTTCAATGTCTTTCAATAAAGCATCCTGAATTTTCTTTTCCGTTAAATACTGCGCTTGGTATTCGCCTTTTTCTTCGTCCGCATCGATTCGAGGGAATTCCGGTCCACCGGAATATTTTGAAACCGCTTCTTCCGCTTCCAAAAGATCATTGATAATTGCACCGTTCACTTTAAATGCCATATTGCCATGCAGACCACTCGCATTGTGCGGGTTTGCCGAACTGACAATGGCTTCTTTATCGGTAATAATCACTTTCCGGTGGTTCGCCTTGATGTTGAGCATCGTCAGATAAGAAGCTACAGATAAATCCGGCGCGTCACTGGACATGCTATTCGGGACCCAACCACGACCACCCGTATCAAACCATTGGAAAAGTACACGGTAAAATCCTGAATACAATGGCATTGAATCGCGCAGTTTATCCAGATCGGTAATGATGATCTCGATTCCCGCCTCTTTCATCGATTCGAGGAATTGATTTTCAAAAGAACCATAGCCGATGTTCAGTGGGTCGGTTATAAAATAAATCGGCATATCGGGATTTTCTTTTTTCTTTTCCAATAAATGCTCCGTCAGCATTTCAGATACGGTTGGGAACTCTATTTTTTGGTCGTTGTAATTATCAAAAAGGAAAAAATCGATAACGATAAACTCTTCCGCTTCATCGATCAAGGCATACACTTCATTGAATATTTCCAAATGGTGCTCGGTTTGTGCGCCTCTTTGATCTTGGGCAAACGATAAATCGTATAACATTTCCACATTTTCCAACTCGTGCAATTCGCCTTCGTAGGAAATCCCTTCAGGCAGCGGTTTAAATGTATTCCAAATGATGACGATAAAATACATTAATGCTAATACTCCTGCAGTTGCATACACAATTCTTCTGCGCCTGCTCCACCCTTTGGCTCTTTTTTTCATGATCCGCTCCCCCTTTCCCTCATTATAGCAATAAGAGATGAAAACTATGAAATAATTTTATGGAAAAAAAACCCACCTCTTTGAAGGTGGGTTTTTGCATGATTTGATTAAGCTGTAACGACGTATTCGCGTGTGCGCGCGTCTTCCATCAGCATGTCTTTCAAGCGTTGTTTGCCGCGGAACAAACGGGATTTCACGGTGCCAATCGACACTTTCATCGTTTCCGCGATTTCAATCAACGATAATTGATGGACATAAAAATAAAGGATGGTTGTCCGGTAAATCGAATCCAATTCCGATATTTTGCCTTGTAGCATGACGGAAACGTCTTGTTGTTCTAATAATTCCGCAGTTCCTGCAGCATCGGATGGAATCAAGTCCAGCAACGATACATCAAGCCCTTCCGGCTGTTGAATCATATGTTTGCTGCGGCGAACGTTTTTACGGTAACGGTCACGGAATGTGTTCATGCAGATTGTCGTCAGCCACGCTTTGACATGATCAACTTCTTTGATCGATGCCTCGTAGCGTACGACTTTCAGCCATACTTCCTGCATCAAATCTTCCGCCTCTGCTTTATTGCGTGTTAACTTTAAGCATAAATGATAAATATAGCGATTGTACTCCGCATAAACATGCTCCATGATCGTTTCCTCCGTCCGTTAGCTTTACCGGTTTCTGTGTTTTCTTGTTATCCTTATTTTGCCGCACCCCAACCTTTCTCTCTATCGCATTCACTTTCATTTCACTTACACTTTTGTAATCTGGAACTAAAGCTATAAACGCCAAAACAGAAAATCCCCTTGTGAATCAGTGGATTCACAAGGGGATTTCATTGTCTCTACAGAGAATTGGCTACCATTTCTTCGTCTTCAGTTTTCGTAATGGTCAATCGCATAATACGGTTGCGATCCATTTCGTTGATTTTGACGTGGAGGTTTTCATACGTAAACTCCTCGCCTTCTTCAGGCACATGGCCGAGTTGCTGCATCACAAAGCCAGCAATCGTGTCATGGTCATCCGGCACTTCAACATTGAACATTTCATTGACGTCTTCGATTTCAAGGCGTCCGTGGCACGTTAAGCGAGTATCGGTCATTTCAAAGACCAATTCGTCCTCTTCCTCGTCCGTTTCATCTTCAATGTCTTGCCCAATCATTTCCTCGATAATGTCTTCGTGTGTGACGATGCCGAGCGTTCCGCCGTATTCATCAAGAATGACAGCCATATGCTTTTTCTTCGCCATCATCATTTTGAATACTTTCTCTACACTCACTGATTGCACGACAAACAATGGATTGTCATCCATCAGTTCGGCCAGCGTCAAGTTCGGGTTCATTGACCATTCAATCAGTTTTTTCGATAAGAACAAGCCGACAATATTGTCGAGGCTTTCTTCGTATACTGGGTAACGCGTGTATGAAGACTCAAGGATCAAGTCGCGCACTTCTTCGTACGTTGAATCGATCGGAATCCCTACTGCATCCGTCCGGTGGGTCGACATGACATCGGACACGTCTTTATGCGGAAAGTCGAGCACACCTTTGATGCGCTCGGATTCTTCTTCTTCGAACGTTCCTTCAGTAGACGCGATATCGACCATCGTACGCAATTCCTCTTTGGTCATCGTCGCTTCTTTGACGGTCCCTTTTGAAATGATGCGGATAAAGACGTTCGTAAATTGCGCCAACAGCCACGTTAATGGCTTAAAGACGACCACGAGAAAAGAAATCACCGGGAAAACCAAATAAGCGACTTTATCAGAAAACGTCGCAGCAATCGTTTTTGGCAATACTTCCCCAAAAATGATTAATACTAACGTAAGAACGGCTGTCGCAATTCCGACTTCCCATCCTCTTGTTAAAGCAATCGTTGTCACTAATGTTGGCAACATGATGTTGGCAATGTTATTACCGATTAAAAGTGTTGTGATCATACGGTCCGGCTTCGCGATCAATTTTTGCAGTTTCTGCGCTTTGGCATCTCCCTGCTCCGCGCGAAGATGGACCTTCATCCTATTTACAGCTGTCAAAGCCGTTTCGCTTCCGGAGAAGAAGAACGACATCACCATAAAGAATCCTAATGCAATAAACAAATTTATTTCCTCCAGTGTTAAAGAACACATTTTTATACGAGCTATTTTCCGTAGGAACAATTATATCATAGGCATTTTCCAAATGTCGAAAACCACATCTTGTATGTTATAATTTTTCCATAATTAAAATATATGGAATAGAGGGATAATATGAACGCCGAACTAATTGATCAATATTTTAAAGATCATCGTGGGGAACATTTAGAAGAATTGAAAGCGTTTTTACGCATACCATCTGTCAGCTCGTTGTCTGCACATAAAGAAGATGTACGCAGAGGCGCGGAATGGCTGAAAAAGTCGATGGAAAAAGCAGGACTTGAAAATGCGGAAATTTTTGAAACCGATGGCCACCCAGTTGTTTACGCTGATTGGCTGCACGCTGAAGGCAAACCGACTGTCCTTGTGTACGGACATTACGACGTGCAACCCGTGGATCCGTTGAATCTATGGGAAACGCCGCCATTCGATCCCCATGTACGGGACAATAAATTATACGCGCGCGGTGCGAGTGATGACAAAGGCCAAACGTTTATGCACGTCAAAGCGGTTGAAGCTTTATTGAAACTGGACGGCGAACTTCCAGTGAACATTAAATTCATCGTCGAAGGCGAAGAAGAGATCGGCAGTCCGAGTCTTCCGAAATATGTGGAGGAAAACTTAGAGCAATTGAAAGCCGATTTGATCGTCATTTCCGATACGGGTATGCAAGGGCCGGGGCGTCCGGCAGTTTGCTACGGCCTGCGCGGTCTTGCCGGCGTTCAAATTGACGTCAAAGGACCAAAAGGCGATTTGCATTCCGGGCTATACGGCGGCGCAGTACAGAACCCGCTGCATGCCATTGTGGAAATTCTGCAATCGTTCCGCGACAAAGAAGGCGTTATTCAAGTTGAAGGCTTTTACGATGATGTGCTCGAAGTGTCTGACGAAGAACGAGCTGAATTTGCTGCGCTGGAATTCGACTTGGAACACGAAAAGAAAGAACTTGGCATTACAGAAGATTTCGGTGAAAAGGGCTATTCGTTCGTTGAACGTACGTGGATTCGTCCAACACTTGAAATCAATGGCATCACTGGCGGCTTTTCTGGCGAAGGCATCAAAACCGTTTTGCCGGCAGAAGCAAGCTCTAAAATCACGTGCCGCCTGGTGCCAAACCAAGATCCAGATGACATTGTCGCGAAATTGCGCGCACACGTTGAAGCGCATAAACCAGCTGGCGTTACGGTCGAAATATCGGAGTTCGATAAAGGCCAACCATTCTTGACACCGTATGACCACCCTGCGATTCAAGCAGCTGGCCGTTCATATGAAAAAATCTATAACGTCAAAACTGCTTTTACACGCATGGGCGGATCGGTGCCGATTGTCGCGGTATTCGATCAAGTGATGGGCTTGCCGGTCGTCTTGATGGGCTTCGGTTTAGCTTCTGAAAACTTCCATGCACCAAATGAACATTTCCATCTTGAAAACTTCGATAAAGGTCTTCGCGTCATCAGCGATTACTTGTTTGAAGCGGCTAAGTTATAACATGACTCATGGCCTTCCTATTGAACGGGAAGGCTTTTTTGTCTTTCTTTATTCTACTTGATGCAATTAACCGTTACTGGAGGTTACAAATGGTCATCTATTGGATTGCTTCGTATTTTATTGGCTCATTTCTGGCAGCGTGGTGGGTCGGGAAATGGAAAGGCGTCGACTTGCGCCAAGAGGTTAGCGGCAATTTAGGGGCGCGCAATGCAGGCGTCGTTATTGGAAAAACCGCTTTTCTTCTGACATTTCTCGGCGACGCCGCAAAAGTCGGCGCAGTGATATGGCTCGGGCATTATTTTGGATTTGAAATTCAAGTGATTGCTGTAGCTGCACTTGCAACGATTTGTGGCCACCTGTTCCCTTTCTGGTTAAAGGGGCGCGGCGGCAAAGGCATCGCGACATTCATCGGCGCCGCCTTGCTGCTCACACCAGATCTCTTTCTTGTGATGGTTCTCGTTTTTTCGGCCTTTTTGCCATTTGTGAAAAGTGCTACGTTAACGATGCTGTTCAGTTTTGCCGCTTATGCCGCATCGATGGCTTGGTTCGGGGAAATTCCCGACTTCTGGCCACTACTCGTTGCCATGGTACTTATTCTCATTAAACATATTCCGGATATTAACGAATCATACAAAATACGTTTCAGTAAAAAATAATACTATTCATTCACTAGTTTTATTTTTATTTAAAATGCTGTTTTGAAGCGTTTTCATAAATTTACTTTGTCCTTAAAGCTATTCATGTTATAGTTTATTTATTCAAAAAACTTATATGACAGGATGGTACAAACCATGAAGAAACCTATTGCTTGGATCCTTGACTCGACAGGATTCGTAACCGAAGAATTCAAAGCTCATCCCGACGTGTATATGGTGCCGTTGAACATCCATTTCGGCAATGAAGAATTTATAGACGACGGCGTCGATTTAACAAACGAAGAATTGTATGCCCGCATCAAAAGCTCCAGCGAATTCCCGAAAACTTCCCAGCCTTCAGCCGGAAAATTTGCAGAGCTTTATGAAAAACTAAAAGAAGAATACGAATGCGCAATAGCTGTTCACGCTTCCGCAAAATTGAGCGGCACTATTGCATCTTCTACTGCAGCAGCTGAAATGACGAGCTTTACCGTATATGCTATCGACTCGCTCGCATTATCTTATGGTCTGTCAGGATTGATTGACCGCGGGCTTGAAATGCAAAAACAAGGCATGGAAGCTGAAGAAATTGCTGAGCATTTGCAAAAAGAAGTTCATAATTTACGAAATTACATCTTGATCGGCAATTTGTCTCAATTGTATAAAGGCGGACGCATGAGCGGAGCCCAATATTACATTGGCAGCTTGTTGAAAGTAAAGCCAATTGTGCAATTGAGCGCGGAAGGTGAACTGGTTCCAATTGACAAAGTCCGCTCGCATAAAAAAGCGATTCAGTATTTGCTCGATCACGTGAAAGAAGATCACGAAAAATACGGCATCGACACTTTCCAAATTATGCACGGGAATGTTTTGGACGAAGCGGAAAGCTTGAAGAAAGACATTCTTGAAATTGTGCCCGGAGCGAACATTTTAGTCGGAGATTTAAGTTCCTCTCTAGCTGTTCACGCCGGTGAAGGCACCATTGCCTTGCTTTGGAGAAAACCTGTACAGAACTAATTGAAAGCCCAGGATATCAATCAGATATCCTGGGCTTTTTCTTGCCTTTTGAACAGCAATTTTTCGAAAATTCTGCTACAATAATGGTAACATTTACAAGATTTGCTGAAGGTGAGGTGGATTTAATGCAACATTTGGAACGTGAAATTACAGAGCATGTCATGTTATGTGATGCAAAAGGGCAATTAAATCCCAACGCCATCGGGTTTGCACGCCGACCATTAGTAGTCAGCAATCTTCGCAAAAATTTCATGCGTAAGAAAAAATGGAATTATTGGTGTGTCTTTGGCGAGGAAGTCATGTTTTCGGCTACTATTTGCCATTTGGATTACTCGACCGTGTGCTTTGTCTATTTCTTAAATTATGAAACGCAGCGTTTTTATGAAAAGACGGTGATTATGCCATTCACCCGTCAAATCAAATTACCTAACCAAGTTCTCGATACCAGCCATTTCCACCATGAGGAGATGAACATCGAGTTCAAATACGATCACAATGAAACCCGTATTTTTGTAACAGTTGATGAATTTGACGGGGAGCCGCTCGAAGCTTCTTTGTTGATTGACCATCCTGAGAATTACGAATCGCTCAATGTCGTCATTCCATGGAATCGACAAACATTCCAGTTCACAGGGAAGCATCTGTCCCTTCCGACCTCAGGATACGTGAAACTTGGCAACCAGTCATATGAATTTGAGCCAAGCGGTAGTTTTGCCGTACTCGATTACGGAAGAGGCATCTGGCCTCGTGAATCCGAATGGAATTGGGCCATGGCTTCTCAACGCTCAGACGGGAAAACCATCGGCTTGAATTTCGGCGGCAAATGGACAGATGGAACCGGTATGACGGAAAATGCTTTTTTCGTCGATGGCAAGATGACCAAAATCCATGAAGATGTTTTATTCCATTACAATAAAGAAAACTATAACGAGCCGTGGTTTATACAGACGAAATTCTCCGACGATGTTAAATTGACGTTCACGCCATTTTTCAAGCGCGAATCAAAAACCGGTTTGAAGCTGGTGAAATCAGAAATTCAGCAATTGATCGGCTATTACAATGGCTATGTTCGGTATCCTGACGGACGGAAATTGAAAATAACGCAAATCCTCGGTTCGATTGAAGAGCATTACGCAAAATGGTGAAAACGAAAAAGGACATTGCGCAGTTTGCGCAATGTCCTTTCAGCTTGTCGACAAAAGAATAGGTAATAATTTTTCCGAATTTAAACAGGATCCTACACACCAAACGGACGCTTTCCGCGGACGAAGCGCTGAGCCTCCTCGTCGCAAGCTCCTGCGGGGTCTCATCACTCCGTTCTTCCGCAGGAGTCGCCGCTTGGTGTTGCGGATTCTTGAGCAGTTAATCAAATTAGTAGAATGAGTGTGAATAGAAAGTGGATCCAGATAGCTCACTTTGATAAAAGACGGTATTTTCCAAGTGGGTTGGTCACGAAGACTCCTGTGGGAGCAGCGTAGCGACGAAAGCTGAAGACCCCGCAGGAACGGCAGTGACGAGGAGGCTGAAGCTGACCCCACGGAAAGCGAAGTGGACAGCCCGCTTGGAGGTTATACACCGATATTCATTTTAATAAGACTTTATCTACAAGCTAAAAGGACATTGCGCAGTTTGCGCAATGTCCTTATTTAATATTTATTTTAAAGCTTCCAGCATGCGTTCAGGGTAATCCGTAAAAATACCGTGGATGCCTACTTGCTTCAATTGTTCAACGTATTCGAGCTTGTTGACGGTATAGACGTAGACGATTGCCCCTTTCATCAAGGCATCTGTAGTCATTTTCCGGAATGCGCCTGGCAATGAAACATGGATTTGTTTGGTCCCGATTACGCGGGCATAATCGTAGATGTCCACATAAATTTGAGAAGCCAGTATGGCTGACTTCACTTCCGTTTCGCGGCATACATGAAGAACGTCTTCGTGATTGAACGAAGACAGCAATAACCTATCGCCCATCTTTCGATTATTGGCGAGCGTCAGCACTTTGTCCACAAGTCCGTCGTATGGAAAAATATCTGATTTGATTTCGATGTTGAGCTGGTGAGACGTGCCTTCAAACACTTCCAATACTTCATCAAGCGTCGGCACGCGCTCGCCGCTCCATTCTTCCGAGAACCAAGAACCTGCATCGTATTGCTGCAACTCTTCAAGCGTCAGATCTTTCACATAACCTTTGCCATTTGTTGTGCGGTTGATTTTTTCGTCATGAATGACAACAACCTCGCCATCTTTTGTTAGGTGCACATCGACTTCTACACCATCGATTGGCAATGCCGCTGCTGCTCGAAAAGCAGCGAGCGTGTTTTCTGGATGAGTTCCAGCGCTTCCTCTATGTGCAAAAATTTTCATTCCGTGGCCTCCTAAATTTCCGTACGTATTTCCCATAATTCCGGGAAGAAGTATTGATCGAGTACTTTCTTCAAGTAATTAACACCCGATGAACCGCCCGTGCCTTGTTTAAAACCGATAATGCGTTCTACTGTTTTCATGTGACGGAAGCGCCATTGCTGCAGCCAATCTTCGATATCGACCAGCTTTTCAGCTAATTGATACAATTCCCAATACTTGTCTACATCTCGGTAAACGGTCTTCCACGCCTCTTTGACGCTTTCGTCTGATTCATAACCTTTCGTCACGTCTCGGTTTAAGATATCCGGATTGATATCAAATCCGCTCCGAGCCAATTTTTGAATGGCCACATCATAAAGTCCTGGTTTACCAAAAGCTTCAAGCAGTGTTGCATGAAGATCTTCATCTTTTTCGTAAATTTTCAGCACGTGCTGTGTTTTGTAGCCGAGCGCAAATTCAATCATCCGGTATTGATAAGACTGAAAACCACTAGCGTTTCCGAGATCTCCTCGGAATTCCATGTATTCTGCTGGAGTTAACGTGGCAAGTACATCCCAGCCTTGGATAATCTGAGATTGGATTTTCGAAACCCGCGCCAATTGCTTGAAGGCTGTCTGAAGATCGTCATTATCGATGTTTAGGATGGCAGCGTCTAGCTCATGCAAAATCAGCTTCATCCATAGCTCCGACACTTGGTGGATGATGATGAATAAGGTTTCATCGTGATGGCCGCTGACGCTTCCTTGCGCATCGAGCAATTTATCAAGATGCAAATACTCCCCATACGTCATGCTTTCTTTGAAATCCGTGCGGATGCTCTTTTCATTCGCCGCTGCAATGTTTTGGCCGTTTTTATAATCAGTCATGGATTAAAGCTCCGTCCTCACTCTTCTTCAGCTATCCTCGTCTGCTATACCCGCTATTCTCGTATTCTATCCCAATTATGCCGGGTTTAACGTCTTTTTCCAATAGGCCACTGTGTCTACTGCATGGAATCCTGCTTGTTCATATAATTTCAATGCCCCGTTTTCCGTCTCCACGTCCAACAAAACGTGGAGCTTGCCAGTAGTAAATGCATGATGTCTGCACCAAGATAAGAAAGCCTTGCCATAGCCTTTGCCTTGATGCACTGGATCGACTGCAAATGCTGTCACCCATAGATCGCTAGCTTCATTCACAAGCGTCGCAGCCGCCACCATGTCCTCATTTTGGAACATCACCCAAATATCTCGGTCCATCGCATCGATATTGTGAGAAATCACGGGCAAAATCTCTTCATCAAACGCCGACTCCAAGAGCGATTCCAATTGTTCGCGCTCTCCATGATAAGGCTGTACCGCCAATCCAGCTGGCAATTCCACCTCTTCTAGCGGTCCTGCGCTCATTAAAATCTCTTTGAAATCAAATCTGTAGTCAAGGCTCTCCAAAAATTTTTCAGCTTCTGGAGTTTCTACGAACGCCGCCAATACACTTTCAGCTTGGCGTTGTTCGTGGCCATGTTCGACACCGTCAGCCAAAGCGCTGCCAATGGACATCCGCCGATATTCGCTATGGACTAGCACTGACCATTCATAATGATGCAAGCCGACCATATCCGCTGAACTGGCGAATCCGATTAACTCACCTGCATCTGTATACGCAACAACGGCAAATCCCCTAGCTTCTGGATTTTGCCAAAGTGGTTGATGAAGCACAACACTGTAATCTGTTTGACACAAAGCTAAAAAATCCGAGGCATCTTGGACCGTCTTTCCATCCAACGGGAATGACTCTATTGATAGGGAAATATTCATATTCCACCATCCCTTCTCTTGATTATTTTTATCGTATCACAAGGTTACAGAATTTAACGAACTTTTACCGTTGTGTATCAATGGTTTAAAAGCTGCCAAGATAGGCTATAATGTGTTGATGAAATTATTTGCGGAGGTCATTAATATGGCAAAAGAACGCTTAACATGGGTTGATGCAGTAAAAGGTTTCTTGATGGTGCTTGTCGTTATCGGGCATTATTCAGGTCCGATGCCTGTTGAATCCCCTTTAATCACTTATATATACTGGTTTCATATGCCAGCATTTTTCTTATTGAGCGGCTTGTTTTTTAGGCCAATCACCGATAATAGTCAATTAAAACCGGCCATCCACAAACGCTTTATGCAATTGATGGTGCCTTACCTGTTCTTCCTCTTGTTATTGACGTTTTTCAGATACGGCATGATGATTGGCGACGGAACGCTCACTTCCGCGTTCCTTCGTCAAGACTTGATCGAATTATTCGTTGGCGGTCGATTTTTACGCGGTGAGCATGGCGTCTTCTGGTTTGTGACGGTCATGTTCGCAACTTATCTATTGTTCTTGGCGATTACACGCCTGAAACGCTGGATGCAATTCACCGTTTTGGCTGCTTGTTATACCGTTGCACAAATCGAAGGTACATTTGCCATGGGACTTGCATCTGAACCGGACGTTGCGTCCAATCAAATCCCGATGATTTGGAACTTGGATGTCGCGCTTATTGCAGTCGTCTATTTTGCAATCGGTTATTATTTCAAGACATTTTGGATGAATCTACCCAAATTCGCAATCGGCATCGCCGCCGTTATTGTCGCTATGGCCATGGCTGCCGATAGCGCAGGCGTGATCAATTATCACCTAAGCTTGAAATTCCTGCGCTATGACCATTTCTTACTGGATTTGATCATTCCAATCGCCATGACCGTCTTAATCGTTGGCATATTCCAGCAAATGACTGCGGTTAAACGACTGCCATGGTTTGAGAAAATCGAAAAGCATTCGATATCGATCATGTATTTGCACATTTTCGTAGGGTTTATCGTAAAAGACATGCTGCCATTCAACATTTTAACTTACACCGTCGCAGGCTTGTTCGTACCGATCTTATTATCAATCCTGATCCCAAAGACGATTCCGCTCGGTGAAATCCTCATCGGACGGTTTAATCCGAACAAACACATTCACTTGCGTTAATGAATAAAAAGACAGCATGCAAATTTCTGCAAGCTGTCTTTTTCTCTTGAATTGATTTATGACCTACAGCAATCTCACAATAACAGCGGTCATAGTTTTGCATCCGCGAGCATCGTAGCATACAAGCCGCCATTTTCGATCAAGTCTTGTTGGTTGCCGGATTCAACCAGTTCGCCCATTTCCATGACCATGACCACATCGGCCTGCCGCACGGTGTTCAACCGGTGCGCAATGACAAAACTGGTTCGGCCGGCCATAAGCCGTTCGAGTGCTTCTTGTATTTTCAACTCGGTCACGGTGTCGATGCTGCTCGTCGCTTCATCCAATAACAGGATGACGGGATCCGCAATCAATGCTCTCGCAATCGACAATAATTGCTTTTGTCCTTGGCTGATCATCGAGCCGTCGCCTTTTAGAACGGTATCGTAGCATTCTGGCAATGCCTCGATAAAATCGTGGGCATTGCTTTTTTTCGCCGCTTCAATGACTTCTTCATCTGTTGCATCCAAGCGTCCATAGCGAATATTTTCTCGCACGGTTTCTTCAAAAAGAAACGAATCTTGCAGCACAAAGGCAATTTGTTTACGAAGCGTTTCTCGCGGCATCTCTTCAATCGGGGTACCGTCGAGCCGGATTTGCCCTTCCGCCACGTCATAGAAACGCGCAAGCAATTGCATGATGGTCGTCTTGCCGGCACCAGTCGCTCCAACCAAAGCAGCCGTTTGCCCGACGCCTACTGAAAAGCTGACGTTGCGGATCGTCCAATCCTCTTCCGCTCCTTCATATTTGAAAGACACGTTGTCGAATTCGACCAATCCCTCCAACTTTTTATCCGCATTCAAGTCCACATCATCTTGCTCTTCCTTTTCACCCATAATGGAAAATACCCGTTCTGCACCGGCAATGGCCGATAACACGGTATTGAATTGATTCGCCAAGTCGTTGAGCGGTCGTGTGAATTGCCGCGCATACTCCGTGAAGATGACGATAACACCGATGGAAATCGATCCATTGAGCGCGAGAATTCCACCGACACCCGCGACAATCGCAAAACTGCCGTTGTTCAAGAAGTTCATCACTTTTGGAATAAAACCGGAATAGGTCCATGCCCAAAAACCGGTGCGGCGAAGATTTTCACTTTTCACCAAAAACTCTTCCATGACACGTGGCTCTTGTGAAAAAGCCTTTACGATCTTTTGTCCGGAAATGGACTCTTCAATCAAGCCGTTCAATTCACCGATAGCTTGTTGCTGTTCTTTGTAAAGTCGTCCCGTACGTTTAGTGATCCATTGCATTGCTACGTACATGAGCGGAATGATGACCAATGTCAGAGCTGTCAATAACGGGCTTAGCCATAACATGACGATGATGGTCCCAATTAACGTCAGAACGCTTGAAAACACTTGGATAAACGTACTGTTGAGCGTCGTCGAAACGTTTTCGATATCGTTTGTCATCCGGCTCATCAATTCACCGTGCTGGCGTTTGTCAAAAAAGGATACAGGCAAACGCTGAAGATGTTGAAACAATCTAGTGCGCATCCGGTAAATCACTTGCTGCGCTATGCCTACCATCCAATAGTTTTGCAAATACAGTGACACTGAATGGCCCGTATAAACGGCGATTAGCCAAAAAATGACCGTCCCCATGCCGCCAAATGATTGCGGAACGATAAATTCATCGATAATGTATCCGATCAAATATGGCCCGAGAAGTGCTAACGCTGAGCTTACAAACACCAAAGCAAGCACTGTAATCAGCAGCAGCCGATGTTCATCAACCAGTTTCCAAATGTGCATAAGAGTAGAGCGCCAATGCTCGGCCCGTTCCGTTTTTTTATTGTCATTCTTTTTTAGGTCTTCTTTTTGAATGACCGGTTCGTAACCGAATGGACGCCGAATTGCATTAAACATATTCGTCCACCTCCTGTTCCTGCTGCGACAAGGCGATTTGTTGATAAAGTTTAGAGGTCTTCAATAGTTCGGCATGCGTGCCATAAGCGGATATTTCCCCGTTTTCAAGAAGCAAGATGCGATCGGCCTTCATTGCGGTCCGAATTTTTTGGGTAACCATCAACATCGTTGCATTTTCTCGCTCCAGTTCTTCCCATAATGCCGCTTCCGTCTTCACATCAAGTGCGCTCGTGCTATCATCCAAAATCAACACAGCCGGCTTGCGTACAAGCGCGCGTGCAATCGACAAGCGCTGCTTTTGCCCGCCGGACAAGTTCACGCCTTTTTGGCCGACTCGCGTGTTATAGCCATCAGGAAAGCGCATGACCGTATCGTGGATTTGCGCTTTGCCAGCGGCGCCGGCTAGTTCGCTTTGCTCCGATTGCTCTTTGCCCCACGACAAGTTGTCCGAAATCGTCCCGGTGAACAGCATCGATTGCTGCGGCACAATCCCGATCGTTTTTCGCAATTCCCGCAGTTTCCATTCCCCAACATCTCTGCCGTGAATTTTGATGCTGCCTTCAGTCGCATCATAAAAACGAGGAATCAGCTGAAGCAATGAGGATTTCCCTGAACCGGTCGCACCCATGATTGCTAATTTTTCATTTGCTTGCAAACTGAATGTGATGTTTTTCAAAACGCTTCGATCCGTCCCGGGATAAGTGAACGACACATCGTCGAACTCCACCGCACCGCGGCGCAGCATTTCGGTTTCGCCGTCTTCGTTTTTTTCACGGACATCTCCGGCAAGCAAGACTTCTTCAATACGCCCTGAAGAAGATTTCGCCCGCGCAAACGCCATAATGATGAACGAAAACATCGAAAACGCGCCGGTCATGCGCATCGCATAGTTGACGATGGCCACCAGTTCACCGATTTCAGCGCTGCCTTGGCGAATTTCAAACGCGCCGAACCATAACACAGCTAAGACCGATAAGTTCATGCCGAACAAAAGAATCGGCAAAATAATTTCCATCACGCGAAATGCTTTTACCGTATCGATTTTCAGCGAATCCGCTACAGTCGCAAATCGGCTCGATTCGTGCTTGCCGCGCAAATACGCTTTGATCAGTCGCACCGCCTGCAAATTTTCTTGCACCATCCGGTTGAGCTTATCCAGTCGTTGCTGCACAAAACTGAAATAAGAAACTCCCTTTTTCACCATGACGTATAAAAACACCAATAGGACCGGAAAAACGATGACCAAATAAACCGCCAGCTGAGCATTGACGACAAACGCCATGACAATGCTTCCGATGACGAGCAACGGCGCTCGCAGCATAATGCGCAAACTCATGAACAATACTTGTTGAACGAGCGTCACATCACTTGTGAGACGCGTGATCAAGCCCGATGCCGGAAAACGGTTAAACGTCGCCAGTGAAAAAGACTGGATTCGTTGGTAAAGTGCTTTTCTTAAATCAAATGAAAAACTTTGCGATACGTGCGAAGCAAAATAGGAATTCACCACACCTGAGATAAAGGCAATGGCCGAAAGACCCATTAAGACGATGCCGTATTCTATAATTTGATCGCGGTCGCCAGCCATGATGCCGTCATCAATGATTTTCGCAATGACCAATGGCTGCAATAGCTCTACTGTCAGCTCCAGCAGCATGAGGGCTAAAGCAATGATGATTAATATTTTATATGGTTTGGCGTACGAAAAAACAGTTTTCACCTGCGTTACCCCCTTTAAACATTTCGATACACGAACCTTTTATCTTGCTATTATGCCATAATTCTCTGACAACAGACAGTATGTTTCCTTGAAAATAAAAAATACGACGCTTCTAAAAAAGCGTCGTCAGTAGGCCGTTTATAGTAACAATCAGTTGCGTTGCATAACAATCAGCTATATAAATCGCCTTAAAAGAAAATGAGAACAGTTTAAGCTGCGGAAACTAATATTTCCTAAGCTTGTCGACGCAAGTTAAAAGCGTCACTTCACTTCTCCGATAATTCCTCGTTTTTTCAACTTCACATTGCCTGCGAGCGAAAGAAACGTTACAAACACCAGCATGACCAAAGCTCCAATCAGCTGATTGGGTTCAAGAATCTGGCGAAACCAAAACGCTGAAATGATCATTGCCGTGAGTGGTTCCACAGCAGACAATACGCTCGTTTCAACCGGTGTGATAAACCGCATGCTGCTTAAGAACAACACAAACGCCAATGTTCCGATAATGACAAGCGAGATGAAAATCAGCCATGCTTTGGGCTCTGCGAGTCGACCCCATTCATCTGCCAAAAAGATCGGATCGGCAATCGCCAAGAACAACCCGCCAATCAGCATCGACCAGCCTACGACCAAAAGTACGCCCCATTCCTGCATCATGCGTGCAGGATACAACGTGTAAAAAGAAAAAGTTAATCCCACGAGTATGCCCCAAAATAGCGCTTCTCCGCTGATGACCAACTTATCCGGATGGCCATTCGTCAACAGCAGGAACAAACCACCCAACGTGCCAATCATGCCGATTACTTGATACAGTGGCGGCAATTTTTTTGAACGCAGCGAGATGAACAAAATTATGTAAATCGGACCTAAAAATTGGAGCAATGTCGCAACGACCGCATCGCTAGCAGCAATCGTTGAAACAAACGTGAACTGTGCGCCAAGCATTCCGAACAGCGAGAACATGATAAGCGGACGAATCCAAATGCGTCCTCTGAAAATCGACGTGATTTTCACTTTTTTCATTTTCACAAAAGCCAAAAGCATGGCACCCGCTAGCATCAAACGCACTGTCGACACAAAAGACGCGGTCAAATTGTATTCGTGCATCATCCATTCCATCATGGGTCCTGTTGCTCCCCAAAAAACGGAGCCGATGATGATCATAGCAATCCCTTTCATCCGGTTCATGGCAACTCTTCCTTTCTACAGGAAAACCAATCTTGATAGATTGTTTTCTAACGTTCGTTAAAAAGTGACCGACAACATCAAACCGCCATAGGCCGCTGCAATAAACAAAATACCGAATAACACCGAAATAGCCGCTGGCAAATTGCGTTTATAAGACAACGGAATCAATGCAAGAAAAACAGACGCTATTCCGAGCAATAACAATCCGTTCAATGAAAACATCGGTGTCGCATCAATGGGAACATATTGCACGCCTTTAAACATTTCGATAAACGGTGCTGCGCCTTCTGCACGAAACGTATCGTTGACGTCATGCGGCGGAGCTTGCTTACTCATGAAGGCGGTAAACGCCAAAGTGACCATTAGCAAAATACTTTCCGCTTTCAACCACGCTTTTTCGTATGAACGCTTGTTGTTCAGCAGACCATTGATCGCTGCTGCTAAAAGCAGCGGAAAAATACTAAGGTGTTTCAATAATAGCAATTGCCCGTATGGCAATACCCATGAACTGGCGTAATCGACTGGCGACACAAAGAACAGCAAGATGACAAAACCGCTGATGAGTAGAATTGCGACACAGGCGCTAGCAAACGGCGTGAACCATTTTAAAAAGCTTTGCCATTGCTGCCCTTTTGAAAACCACGATACTTGTAGCAACACGCCCGCCCATAATACCAATGCTAGAAAGTGGAGCGTATGACTGAAAAAGCCGATCCACAAGTTCAGCGTCGAAGCATGGCTGAAAAAGCCGACTGCCAATAATAACGCTGCCGTATAACTGGCAAGCATATAGGTTGAGCCGCCAAAATAGATCGTGACTCCAAGCAGCAACGAAATCATCGCCGTGATCAACCAGCTATGGCCGATGCGGTAATTGACGACAACGTTTATAAAAGTGTTAAAGTCGCCTTCTAAAAAAATCACCAATTCAATGACCGGAGCTAATGAGAATAAGACAATTGCGAGAACGCTGAGTAAAAGCATCCACTTTTTTTCCTGCATTTCAGGCTTATAGGCTGGCGGGATGAATTTCAATAACACCGAGCCCGCAAGAAATGAAAATGCAATATATAATAATAAATCAGCAACCGAAGTAAAGTAAATCATCGCTTCATTTTGATCAGCAAAACAGAGCCGAATCCAACAAGGACGGTTATGGCAATCAGCAATAAGACTGTCATAACGCCTTCATCTTTTGGTTGCTCATTTGCCGCCGATTGCTTTTCAGAAGAGGTGGTTACAGGCGGTTCTGCCACTGTTTCTGTTTCGACCGATGGTTCAACCGATTCTTCCGATGCCACATTCAAACTGAATGCAATTTCACCTTCTATGGGATGGCCATCTTCCCCTATAATTTTCCACGATATTATGTATTGACCATTCTCCAATTGATCCGGAATTATGCCTTTCATCACATCTCCTTCAACTGAAACCGTGTCCAATTCTACCTCAGATGACGGACCTGTAAGCGTCAAGCTGCTGCCTTCTTCAATCTTGGTGCCAAACCTCAATTCAAGTTTTTGTGGAATTTCCGTCAACACTTCTCCTTGCGCTGGATTTGACTCAGTTAATGCCGTATGCGCCTCAGCAGTGAAAGGCATCATAAATAGGAGAATCAATGCCGCTGCAATGGTTTTTTTCATGAATCTTCCCTCTTTTACATTATTTTTTATTTATTCATTTTTTCTCCCCTTCATTCTCTCATGATTGATAAAATAAACATAGCTATTGAATTTACTAAATAATCAAGCCGAAAATTTTGAAAAGGATGACGATAGTCCTTTTTTTCTTTATAATGGAATTAGATTACCGATAAGGAGCGTCATGGAATGAGTGAATTACAAGAATTGTTAGAGGATAATCTCGTTTTCAACCATATTCCTTTTCCCGTTATTATTTTGGACAAAGACGGACTAGTTGTTTGGTGCAGCCGCCATGCAGAACGTGTTTTCCAACTTGAAACTGATTTAATTAAAGGTCAATTTTATCCATATATGAACCCAGAAAGAGCGGCACTTTATAAACAATCCTGGGAAACCGTAATACACAGCAAAGACCCAATACGATTTGAAGACGTCGAAGTTGGGCTTGGCAATGGCACGCAGACATTTACGACCATCGTAACAAAAGCGTTCACGGCGGACGGTGAACAATTCGTCATGTCAATTTTCGAAGTGGATGAAACGAGTGAAGAAGGATCGGCGAGCCGCGAACTGAACAGCTTGCGCAGCGGATTGGACAATTCGTTTATGCTGCTTTATTTTGATGAGGAGTTTTTGATCACTTACGCCAACCCGCTATTTCTGAAACTTAGCAAATGGACGCCGAAACGCATACTTGGCAAACCAATTTGGCAAATGTTTGGGGAGAAAAGTGAAGATGTTCGTTTTGTGGAAACGCTTGTAACGACATTAAAGAGCGGCAATGTTTGGAACGGTCAAACCCGAAAAGTGAAGAAAGATGGCGAAGAGTATTGGGTGGATCTAACAGCCATTCCGATGCAGATCAAAGGCGATGAAACCTATTATATTTTCCTGGAAAAAGACATTTCCGAGGCTAAAAAAGTACAACATCATTTGGAAGAAATCGCCTTTATCGATCCGATTACGGGCTTGGAAAATCGACATCGTCTGGAACAAGTCGTCAACGAGTACATGACAGAGCAGAAAAACTTCTCATTCGTTTATCTTGATATCGACCGTTTTTACACACTTCGGGATGTATCCGATACCGATACTGAAAACGAATTGCTTATCGAGTTCACGAAGCGTTTGCGCATGTATTTTTCAGATACGATCATTACCCGTGCGGGATTGCATGAATTTGCTTTAGTGACGCCCCTCAGCAATTGGTTTATCGAAGGCTTCCTTCATTATTTGCAGCAGCATCCCATCTACATTGGCGGGTTATCGATTCCGGTATCTGTCAGCGGTGCGATCACGCGCTACCCGGAAGACCAACAAACCTTTGTACAATTGATCAAAGCGTCGCATGCGACCATCAAGAAAGTGAAAGAACGCGGCGGCAGCGCGATCTCTGCGTTGACGTCAAATGACCACGAACGCTTGAGCCGCAAGTCGCTCATCGAAAAACGGTTGATTCACGCGCTGGATCGCCGGAATTTGCAATTATTATATCAACCGCAAGTCAATTTAAAGACCGGCAAAGTTGAAAGTGTCGAAGCGCTCGTGCGCTGGGAAGATTCCGAAATCGGCATTGTGACGCCAGATGAATTGATACCAATTGCCGAAGAAAACGGCATGATCAACGAAATCGGTTTGTATATGCTCGAATCGGTTTGTGAGCAATTGAAAGAATGGCAAAATCGGGGCATTGATATGAAAGTCAGCCTCAATACGTCCATCCGGGAGTTCCGTGACAAGGATATGGCCAAGATTTTCCTTGAACAGATTCAATTGAACGGCTGCAACCCGGCTTCACTGGCGATTGAAATTACCGAACGCTTTGCGTTGGAAGCCGAAGCCGAACGTTCGATTGTCAAACAAATGCAGAAGTTGAATGCGGCCGGCATTTCGTTTTCACTTGATGATTTCGGTACAGGCTACGCGGCATTCCGCTATATGCTGATGCTGCCGATCACCAATTTGAAAATTGACCGGTCCATCATCAAATACATCACCCGACAGGAAAAAATGCAGAAATTGATTAACGGCATGATCCAATTCGGTAAAAGTATGGATCTTCAAGTCACTGCAGAAGGCGTCGAGACCAATGAACAATTGGAATTATTGCGCGCCATGAACTGCGATTTGATCCAAGGCTATATTTCCGGCTATCCAATGACAGCGGTAGATCTGGAAAAATGGCTGAAAGTTTCCGAAACAATCTAATTCAAAAAAATCGGCATGTCCCAGCTAATTCTGGGTCATGCCGATTTTCTTTTGAATGCGTTTGGCCATTTGTTTGAAGACCATCTGCATCAATACTTCCGCGAACACCAATCCCATTGCTACAGCGCCTGAAATCATCAAAGCCTCTGAAGCAAACGTGATTGCCTCTAAATAATTATTTTCCACAATATTGCGCATCGCGTTATATGCCTTGCTACCGGGTACGAGCGGGATAATGCCGGCAACACTGAAAATGATCATCGGCATCTTGAATCTTTTCGCCAATAAATGCGCAACCAATGCCACACTGAAGGCACCCGCAAAGGTCGCCTGGACCGGATCTTCAAGAAACAGCACAAACACGCGGTAAATCAACCAACCCGTCATGCCGACTAGGCCACAACTGAGCAGCGTTCTTCGCGGTGTGTTGAAAATGACCCCGAACGCCATGGATGCAATAAAACTTAAAAACGCTTCTAATGGCCAGTTCATCGTACCCCTCCTTTTAAAATGACAATACGAGTGCGATGCCTGCACCAATGGCAAATGCCGTTAAAAACGCTTCTGCCCCTTTGGAAAGACCCGATACAAAATGGCCAGCCATCAAATCGCGGACCGCGTTCGTAATCAGCAGTCCCGGTACTAGCGGCATGATCGAACCGATGATGATCGTGTCCAAATTATTACCGTAACCCGAGTAAACCGCCAGCAATGCCAAAACCCCGATCGCTAACGCTCCGACAAACTCCGCGAAAAATTTCACACGCGTTTTTTC
Source organism: Planococcus sp. (in: firmicutes) (assembly GCA_041553775.1). GTDB lineage: Bacteria > Bacillota > Bacilli > Bacillales_A > Planococcaceae > Planococcus. Next base: position 40,085 of record JBFEIJ010000007.1, on the reverse strand, counting down.
TAAAATCGTTTCCACTATGATAAAGCCCGTTCCACCAAAAGCGAATGCGAAAGGCAAATCGCTCCAGCTGCCGCCTAACAAAATCAGGAAACATCCGCTTGCCGTTGCTGCCGCTAAAATTTGAAGCCATATATTAAACATATAATTCGTGCGATCGATTGTTTTTAACTCTTCGTAAGCCTCCAGGAGTTCCAACTCACCCGCTACCAATTTTCTCGACACCGAATTTACGAGCGCTACCCGTTCAAGGTCGGTGCGTCGGCTGCTGATGCGCACAAAGCGCGTCGCTAGCTTATCGCTTGGCGAGAACATGATGCCTGCGGGTGTAACGAAACAATGGGAGTCCGTCATTGATTGTGAAATGGCCATACGGATCATCGTATCTTCCACTCGATAAGTTTCCGCGCCGTTCTCCATCAACAGCTTTCCAGCCAGCAGAAAACAATCGAGGGCAAGCTCGCGTCTTGTTTCATCTATTTGTGTCACCGGCCATCCCCCTCGTGTTTATTTTCAATGATAACGCATCCGGACAAAAATGAAAACGCTCCGCACGCGCGGAGCGTTTTTGAACTGCTGTAATTTGAGGCTTTAGCGCACTTCCCTGATCTTACAAATAAAAAACCGCCTATCCGAAATATCGGATAGGCGGATATTCAATAGCTCAATGTGTCTCTCAGTTCGAAATTTTCTAGACTGTAACTTTTCACTTCACCATTGGCTACTGTGTAAAGGGTGTCGCCGCTATAGAGAATCCGCTGCACGCTCTTCATCCAGTCTTCGTACTGCATATCAGACGCTGTCATCAAATTGGCTGTTTCTGCTATGCCATCCGGAGTGATGGTATAAATCATCGCGCCTTCACTTTCAAATTCAACGTACTTGCCATCCGTTTCTCGATACTTCGTCAACGGAAAGCCGTAAAGATTCTTTTCCGGATGGGTGAACAATGCTTTGTGATCGTATTGCAATTGGGAATAGGTGCCCGGTCCGCCAATGATTTCATTGTCTTTTTCTTGTGGATTTGAAAAATCAGTGATGTCGAACAATGAAATTTTCATCCCCCCGGTCACTACACGCGGCTCCCCATCTTTCACCGGCTCCAGTTTTGTATCCGAACCAAAGCCGATCAAATGGTTTTCATCCAATGGATGGAGGTAATTTGAGAATCCCGGAATCTTCAATTCGCCAAGCACTTTTGGCGCAGAAGGAGCCGAGACATCGATGACAAACAAGGGATCGGTTTCTTTGAACGTCACCATATATGCCTTGTCCCCTACAAAACGTGCTGAGTAAATCCGCTCCCCTTTGGCTAGATCTTCCACCGCTCCAACTTGTTTCATACCGGCATCCAATATGAACAAATGATTTTTAGAAGCTTGGTTCACGTTCCACGCAAACCCTTCGGTTGTCGCGATGCGGAAATAGCCGTTATGTTCATCCATTGAAAATTGGTTTAATAACGATCCCGTCACTTCATTTGAAGCGACAAACCGCACGGATGTGCCTTTTAATTCGAATTTAAAAATTTCGGTATTCGCTGTTTGCGGCATCCAAATCGCGATATCGGCTTGGCCATCAGGTACCGGACCGCTTCCTTGATCCGTCGGGATATAAGCCGCTGCCGTCAAATACAGATAATCTTTAGACATGTACAATTGTTCGCTGCCGCCCAAAAACCCTTTCGTGCTAATGTCATTTTGCGCAGGATTTTTCAAATCGATGGTTGAGATGACGCTAAAACTGCCTTGCATCGTTCCTGGCAAAATGGAGAGGCTGTTGTAAGGAATCGGGGTCAACGTCCCTCCATTTTTCGAATCGTATGCTTGCGGACGCAATTCCATGTCTACCCGCTGCTCCATCATCCAGAAATCGGGGTAGACATTGGTGACAAAATACAACACATTGTCAGACAGCCTTGCGCCATTCAAGTTTCCTTCTGTTCCGAATTCTCTCAGCAACTTCGGAGATTCCGGATTTTCAATGTCGTATAAATGGACAGTCGTCATGCCCATATGCGGCGAGTATTCGCGGATTGCGTCGTTCATCGGCATCATTGAATACTTGCTGCCAATCACAATCAACACACCGTCGTTTAAAAACAATTGTTGCGGATACATGTCTTCACCAAACACCAGTCTATCCGCTATTGCTAATTCAGCCGGATTCCGCACATCTGTTATAATGACGCGATTTTCACTAATGGAATAAATGAAAGATCCATCGGTTTTCACCAAGTCCGCTTCATCTACTCCCTCAACTTGTTTATTGGTAGTCGAGTAATCACTGCCATTTCCAGATTCCCCACTTGCACTGTCTGCCGACTCTTCAGTGAATGTGCCTTTGTCGGTAAAAATGCCGTCTCTTTCATTGCTGTGCTGCAACGCCAATAATTGATCAAAATAGGCTTTCAATTCTTCGGCGTCCGTTAACGTTTGAATTTCTTCTTGCACAGTGAAAGTAAGCGTTTTTTTATCGAGTGTCTTGAAAAAGCTGTTTTGAATTGCTGTCTCTTTAATATGGAGTTTGTATTTTCCAGCAGGCAATTGTGAAATTTCAATCGTTTTGCCATTTGAGCGCAATTCCATTGAAGCATTCACTTTTTTGCCTTCTGCATCTGTTAAATAGATTTTCCCATTTTCAATCGCATCTGCATGGACTGCTGAGGAGAAATTTGCGCGCCATCCCTGCTCGGTTAAAGCAATTGCTGGTGCATTGACGTTTACTTCGTTAAATACGGAAATTCCTGCAAATACGGATATGGCGAACAATGCCATGGCTACTAACCATACGCCTTTTTTCTTCATATTAGACCCCGCCTTTCAAGGCTTCTTTTTCTATTAGACAATAGTCACAAGAAAAAGTTACAGATTTTCCCGGATATTTTTTATAGTCGACTGGAATGTCTTTATAAACGCTTTATTATCCTGGGTCGTTTGCCCGCCGCCCTGCACAAATCCGGGATTTCCACCGCCTTTGCCGTCTGTTAATGCCAATAGTTCTTTCAGCACAACCCGCATATCTCCAGGCGCTTCTTCTCCTTTTGCACAAACAAACCATACGCTGCCTTCTTCGACTGACATTAACAACACATACGTTTCTTTTTCACGCGCTGCCACAAATTTAGCCAATTGCTGGATTTCTTTTACCGAACGGTTGTAAAAAACACGTGCAATGCTTTCTTCATTTTCCGCAGTTTGAATGTTCGCCGCTTCAACTTCCAATAATTCCAAACGGACATCTTTTAATTCTTTTTCCAGCGCCGCTTTTTCTTCTAGAAGCGCTTCCGTTGCTGATGGTAATTCTTTCAGGGGCGAATTCAACTGCTGCACCAATTCATCGGTCGTGGCGATTAATTTATTGAATTGCACAAATGCACGATCTCCGCATAAAAAGTACACGCGCGTGCCGCCTTTTGCCTTTTCTGCAGAAATGATTTTGATCAGACCGATGGCGGCCGTGTTATTAGGATGCGTGCCGCCGCAGGCATTGAGGTCGATCTCTTCAATTTTCACGAGGCGGATATCACCTTCTACAGCAGGGGGCTTTCTTAAGGGCAAAGCTTTCGCCTGTTCCGCTGACACCCATTCCGTATCAATCGGCATATGGCTTCGGACTATCCGATTCGCCTCAGTCTCTGCAGCAGCTAGCACTTCCGCAGAAATGTCAGAAGCGTCCAAATCGATGGAGACTCGTTCCGCTCCTAAATGAAAACTGCTTGTGCGCAAGCCGAAACGATCGGCAAACACCGCACTAAGTACGTGCTGACCGGCGTGCTGCTGCATATGGTCAAAGCGTCTGTCCCAATCGAGCTGCGCCTTATATTCACCTGAATCAAGCAATTTATCCGTATAATGCCGGATTTCTTCTCCCACGGTTTGAACATCAAGAACCGTTGCTTCGCCGATAGTTCCAAGATCGGCTGGCTGTCCGCCTCCTTCTGGATAGAAGATGGTTTGCTCTGCTATTATGTATATCCCGTTTTCATCTTGTTCCGACCGTTTGACGATCATTTGCGTTTGCGTTAGTTCCGGATTGTCGTAATACATTTTCGAGGTCATTTTAATTCCTTCTTTCCGGGTTTTAGTATGCCGACCTTTTTGTTTAAGGATCTCTATTTAGTGGAAATAAACCAATACAAGAGAGTTTAGGAGGTAGCAAGCATGCCGAGATTTGAACGTTCCATATTATTGTATAACGGCACAGCCGGGGCGGCAACGAACGATACCGTCATCCCACAAACAGTCCCTGCACTTGCGCGGGCGTCAAAGCATCTTGAGCTGATTCAAACAGACTCGCCGGAAGAATTCGAGGACGTTTGCCGCAATTCCTGTAAGAACACGGACGCCCTTTTTGTTGCCGGAGGAGACGGCACCATCCATCTTGCGGTTCAAGTGCTTTCTTCCATTGAAAACCCGCCAGTGCTCGGCATTCTGCCAAGCGGCACATCCAATGATTTTGCCCGCACGCTTGAAATTCCGTTAATGTTGGAAGAGGCTGCAGAGGCTTTAGTGAACGGAGATATTCAAGAAATCGATACCGCACAAATCAACCATCGGTCTTTCTTGAATTTTGCCGGACTTGGTTTAATCACCGATACTTCATTGAATATCGACCCGGACTTAAAAGAACGCTATGGCAAAATCAGTTATTTCATGAGTGCATTGCAAACCATGCGCCAATCAAACTCATTTTCAATCCATATGGAAATCGACGGCACCCAACGCACCGAAGAAGGCGTTGCAGCGCTGATTATGAACGGAAAATCCATCGGCACTCACATGTTTCCGATGGAATCCATCAGCCCATCAGACGGTTTGTTAGATGTTTTCATCATTCAGTCCTCAACCCTAACCGCCATTCGGGAATGGTTTTCGTTGTCGAAACCAGACGTAACGCCGAGCGAACTTGAACACATTACGCATTTCCAAGGAAAGCATATTAAAATCTGGACCGATGAAGAAAAAGAAGTCGACACGGATGGAGAAGTGTATTTGAAGACGCCTCTTGATATTCAAATACAACCGAAAAAACTTCAAATGTTGGTGCCGAAAGCAGCAATTGACAGCATCCCCGATTAAACAAAAACCGCTCCATCAAGTCATTGACTCATGACCTTGACGGGCGGTTTTTCTAATCTTCAAACGGCCATTGCGGCAACATCTGATCCAATTGCTTATCTTGACGGTTGCCAAGCAAATAATCCGCTTGCATAAGCGTATGGATTTCACGCGTCCCTTCGTAAATGACCGGGGCTTTCGAATTCCGCAAGAAACGTGCAACCGGATATTCATCGGTATAGCCATAAGCGCCGTGGATTTGCACAGCGTCATCCGCCGCTTTATTGGCAAAATCGCACGCTTGCCATTTCGCTAAAGACGTTTCCCGTGTATTGCGTTTCCCTTGGTTTTTCAACTCTCCTGCCCGGTAAACGAGCAAACGGCTCATTTGGAAACCGGCCTCCATATTGGCAAGCATTTGTTGAACAAGCTGATGTTCGCCAATCGGCTTGCCAAACGTTGAACGGGTGTGGCAGTATTTGACGCTGGCTTCAATACACGCCATCAGCAACCCGCATGCACCAGCGGCAACTGTGAACCGCCCATTATCGAGCGCCGACATGGCGATTTTAAATCCGTCGCCTTCTTTTCCTAAGAGATTTTCTGCCGGGACGCGCAAATCGTCAAAAAACAATTCGCCTGTATTGCCCGAACGAATGCCGTATTTGCCTTTTAGCGCGCGGGAAGAAAAGCCTTCCCAAGTCCGATCAACAATGAATGCACTGATGCCTTTGTGTTTTTTTCCTTTATCGGTATAAGCAAAAACAAGAAAATGATCGGCCACGTCACTTAACGAGATCCACGTCTTCTGCCCATTCAACACATAATATTCCCCGTCTCTCACCGCCGAAGTCGATAAAGCAGCGACATCCGATCCGGCACCCGGCTCTGTCAGACCAAATGCACCGATTTTTTCTCCTTTTGCTTGTGGCACAAGATACTGCTGTTTTTGCTTTTCTGTGCCCCATTGCAATAATGCCATCGAGTTGAGTCCGGTGTGGACCGAGACCGCTGTCCGAAAAGCCGTATCCCCTCTTTCCAACTCTTCACAAACAATGGCCAACGAATTATAATCCATGCCGCTTCCGCCATACTTTTCCGGGATGCAGACTCCCATCAACCCCATTTCTCTCAGTCGGGTCCAGATATGCGGATCAAATGCGCCTGCCTCCTCCCATTCGGCGATATATGGAATGATTTCTTCATTAACAAAATGTCGGACGGTTTTTCGAAGCAGCTGCTGTTCTTGTGTGAATTCAAAATTCATCGCTGTCACCTCCTTCAGACTTGCCTTAGTTTTGATAAGCCGAGCGATGCACCGTTTCTTTAATGAGCACACCGCGCTTTGCCATTTCAGCGATGTATTCTTTACCGGGCACAACCATTTCCGGTGGATACGAACCGCGTTTGTCGATGAGTCCACTACCGATCATCTGCGCCACTACTGAAATCGTATTAGCCGTGGCTCTGGCCATAGCCGTTACCCCCGCATCTTCACGCAATGTAATCAGATTGTATTCATACGTCAGTCCTTCACCGTCTTTCACTCCCGATACGATAGCCCGCAATAAGACAGCATCTTGTTTATCGCCAAGTTCTGTGAGCGGCTTCAGTACTTCACGCAAAACATCGCGCGGTTTCACCACCATGCCATCCACTTGAACGGTTTTGTCGCGATCTGTTAAGCCAAGATCTACGAGCACTTGAAATTTTTCGGCATGCCCTTTGTAACGCAAAGTTTTATACTCCAACGTGTGAACATCGCTAAATGTATCAATCAATGTAGAAGTACCACCAGACGTATGGAACGCTTCAAGTTCCCCGAATCCTTCAAATTGCACAAACTCAATTTCCGATAACGAAGCGACTTCCTGTTCTTGTCCATCGCGAATAACAAAAGACGGATCGGTATAATGATCGAATACGCCTTCTAGTGAAAAAACATGATTGTATTCGAGCGGCGGTTCAGGTTTTACGGGTATGCCGCCGACGAAAATTCGAATTTCATGGACTTGGTCAAGCTTGCTGGCTCCGTAACCCGTTAAGATGTTCATCATGCCTGGAGCCACCCCTAAATCAGGAATAAGCGTAACCCCTTGTTGTTGCGCCTTTTCATGCATCGCCAAAACAGCATCCGTCGCCCCGCCAATATGACCGCCCAAATCAACCGAATGAACGCCGCATTGAACCGCCAGTCTTGCCACTTTTTCATTGAACGTGTAAAACAATGCATTGATGACAACGTCAGCCTGCGACATCACTTTGATCAATTGCTCATCATCGTTTGCGTCCAAGTTAAGAACCTCGATTTTATAGCTGCCGAGTTGCTGTTTGAATAGCTCTGCTTGCGCTGGACGATGATCCGCTAAAAATACTTTTTCCACTTTATCATTAGCCACCAAATCTCCCGCTGCTTGCTTGCCCATCAATCCTGCACCCAATACCGCAATTCTCATGTCGACATCCCCTCTCTAATCAGCTTTCGTTATCGATTTGAGCCCGTTGCAATTTGCCGCTGAAATCAACGTATACGCTTTTCCATTCTGTGAAAACGTCAAGCGCCGCTACTCCTGAGTCGCGGTGTCCATTACCTGTCCCTTTCGTCCCGCCAAATGGCAAATGAATTTCTGCCCCCGTAGTGCCGGCATTGATATAAACGATTCCTGTATCCAAATCCCGTTGAGCTTTGAATACACGATTCACGTCCCGGGTATAAATCGAGCTGGACAAGCCGTATATCACACCGTTATTCACTTCGATTGCTTCTTCAAAGCTTGCTACTTCAATGATGGAGACGACCGGCCCAAAAATTTCCTCTTGGGCGATGCGCATATTCGGAAGAACATCCGTAAACACTGTCGGAGCGTAATAGTTTCCTTTTTCATATGACGCTAGCTCCAAAATTTCTCCACCTGCCAGCAATTTCGCCCCTTCTTGTTGGCCGATTTCTACGTAAGAATGGATCTTATCCAACGCTTTTTTATTGATCACTGGTCCGATTTTCACGGTTTCGTCCAAACCGTCGCCAATCGTTAACACTTTCACTTTTTCAAGCAACCGTGTTTGCAGATCCTCTTTGATTTCTTTATGTGCGATTACGCGGCTGCATGCTGTACAGCGTTGACCAGCCGTTCCGTACGCGCTCCATAAAATGCCTTCGACTGCCAAATCCAAATCCGCATCGTCCATAACGATGACGGCATTTTTACCGCCCATTTCCAATGACACTTTCTTTAAATTCCGTCCTCCGGCCTCTGCCACTTTACGACCTGTATCGGTGGAACCCGTAAACGAAATCACTTTGATATCTGGATGTTCGATCATTGCCGTGCCTACTTCACTTCCTGCGCCAAAAACAATATTTGCCACCCCTGGAGGCAACTCTGCCGCTTCGAAAATTTTGGCCATTTCAAAAGCCATCATCGGCGTTTCGGTAGCTGGTTTCCAAAGAAATGCATTGCCTGCGACAATTGCGGGGAATGATTTCCAAGTCGCAATCGCCACTGGAAAATTCCAAGGCGTGATTAAGCCGACAACGCCGATAGGTGCACGGACGCTCATCGCGAATTTATCCGCCAGCTCGGAAGGCGTCGTTTCACCGAACATGCGTCTTCCTTCTCCAGCCATGTAAAAAGCCATGTCGATGCCTTCTTGCACTTCGCCGCGTGCCTCCTCAATGACTTTGCCCATTTCTTTGGTCAACACTTGTGCCAGTCGTTCTTTGTCCGCTTTCATCAAGCGGCCGATTTCATATAAATAATCCGCTCGTTTTGGAGCCGGAACTTTCGCCCATTTTTTCTGCGCTGTTTTTGCTGCTTGGACTGCCTGATCGACATCAGCCGCTGTGGACATTTGGACTTCAGCCAATTGTGCACCGGTAGCCGGATTCAGTACTGGAGTAAAATTTGAATTCGCCGCTTCTTGCCACTCACCGTTCACGTAATTCGTTAATTTCATTTTCCATTCCCCCTTAGCAACTTATTTATGAAAGCGCTGTCATAGTTATTATTTCATACGATATTTGAAACTACCAGCTTTAGTTAGAAATATTTGAATCTTCTTTCTACTATAAGTCTCTGAAATCTATCTTGTTGCTTATCGGAACAAATTTCTTGCCGCTGCATTCTTTAAGAGAATAGACCTGAATTAGAAAATGCGTTCCCCTTAGCGATTGTGTATATTGTTCCATTTATTAGAAATTCTCGATCTTCTATTGACACTGACGGTTCGTCATAGTCTAATCAATAAATAAGAGGTGATAATTATGTACAAAGTACAAGAAGTTGCAAAAATTGCAGGCGTCAGTGTACGCACGCTCCATCATTATGATAGTATCGGGCTGCTTAAGCCTTCCAATATCGGATCCAATCGTTACCGTTATTACGAAGATGAAGATTTGAAGTTGTTGCAGCACATTCTGTTTTTCAAAGAATTAGGATTTTCACTGAAAAAAATACAGGAAATTGTCGCACATGGTTTTGATGCTAATTTCGCATTAGCACAGCACATCGATTTTCTGCGTCTGAAAAAAGAGCGCATTGAAATGCTCATCAAAAGTGCGGAAACGACTTTATTAAACAATGCAGGTTCAGAGCCTCTTACGAATGAAGAACGCTTCGCCGCTTTCGCGGACAAGAAAACGATGGACGATGTTTCCAAATACAAAATGGAAATTCCGGAACTGCATGAAGATCAAGCGGCTGAATACGGACTTGAAACAGAGGAAAAAGTAGAAGCTCCAGTCACGCCGGCTGCAACCGAAAATACGCCAACTCTTGAAGAAGCTGTAGAACTTGAAGAAGCACAGCCTGAAAAAGAAGAAGAAGACTTGGATGAAATCAATCGCGAAGGAAACCGGATTTACGATGCGGTGGCAAGTTTAATGCATCTGCCGCCGGAAGCGCCTGAAGTGCAAATTGAGATGAAAGCGTATTATACATTGCTGAATCGCTTTTACGATTGCACGCCAAGAATGTTCCGTGGACTCGCTGATTTGTATGCATCCGATAGTCGATTTGCAAACAATATCGATCAGCACGGAAAAGGATTATCCGCTTACTTGAAAGAAGCCATGTATGTATATGCGGGCGCTCCACAAGATGCGTGAACTTATCGGTCCCTGTAGCAATTGCGCCAAAGACATCTATTGCCTTGACGGCTTTTTGGACGGCGTCTATATTGACGGCGAGCTCTTTTGTTTTGAATGCTCAGAGGTAGAAGAGGAAATGGCACAAAAGTAGAAGCTTTTGTGTCATTTCTTTTACCCTTTTCAACTTTCAGAATTTTTTATACTTTATAGAAATGAGTGGCGCGCACATGTCTCTTCAGAAACGAATAATCATTTACGGAGCTTTGTTCATCTCCGCCATTATGGTGTTAGCAGGCGGACTTTTTTACATAACTATTTCTGGTGCAATCGAAGAACAAGTCGGCCAACGTGCACTGAATATTGCAATCACTTCTGCTAGCCGTCCAGATATCATTGCAGGTTTCAGTTCACCTGACCCTGCCACAGTCATTCAACCTATTGCTGAAAAAATCCGCAGCCAAACAGATGCTGAATATGTGGTGATTGGCAACACAGAAAGCATTCGTTATTCCCATCCAATTGCGAGTAGACTCGGTAAAAAAATGGTTGGAGATGATAATGAAAAAGCATTGCAGGATGGCGTGGCTTATATTTCTGAAGCGACCGGTTCATTGGGACCTGCCCTTCGCGGGAAAGCGCCGATATTCGACCAAAATGGTGTCATCATTGGCGTTATTTCAGTCGGGTTTTTAAAGACCAATATGGCAGGGACGTTTCATGCCTATTTGGATTCTATCAGTAGCATTGTGTTGGCTGCCGCCGTTATCGGAACTCTTGGGTCAATGTTGTTGGCGAGAAGCATCAAGCGAACGTTATTCGGTCTTGAACCTTCAGAGATCGCTAATTTGTACCATGAGCGAAACGCTGTAATTGAATCGGTGCGGGAAGGAATTATCATGGTGAATAAGTCCGGAATAATAACTATGGCAAACGCTTCAGCATATGACATGCTTGCCTTGCCTGCAAACCTAAGTCTGCTCGGAACCCCAATCGACGAAATCTTGCCGAATACGATGCTTCCTCAAGTACTTGAAACCGGTGAATCTCAATACGATCGTCCGATGACTATCCGCGGTAAGAAAACAATCGTTAATCGCATCCCCATTAGTTTTAACGAGGAAATTGTTGGAGCCGTTTCCAGTTTCCGCTTACAATCTGATATCGAAGGACTGCGAAGTGAATTATCTCAAGTTACGCAATATGCGGAAGCCTTGCGCGCGCAAACTCACGAACACCAGAATATACTTTATACGATCTCAGGATTGATCCAACTCAATTCATACGAAGAAGCGATGCAAATGATTCACCACGAAACAGAGCAACAGCAATCGCTTGTCCATTTCGTGACGCAGAGACTGCAAGAACCCTTTTTAGGTGGACTCGTTATCGGACTTTTCAATCGAGCGCGGGAGTTAAAGGTGAAACTGCTGTTGGATGAAGAAAGTTATTTGAAGCAGCTTCCTCCCGACATTGACAAAAGCTTGTTCGTTTCGATACTCGGCAACTTGACGATAAACGCATTCGAAGCGATTGAGCATTTGCCAGAAGTGGAGCGTTCTGTCCGGCTTCTCATCGTAGACAATGGCAGCGAAATCCTCCTAGAAGTTGAAGATTCTGGACCTGGCTTGAATCCGGAATTGATGCCGCGACTCTTTAAAGAACGTGTTTCTACTAAACGCGGAAGCGACCGCGGATACGGAATGATCAAAGTGTATGAAAGTGTACATGAAATGCATGGGGAAATTGCGATAGAAGCAGGTGATTTAGGTGGTTCCCTATTTATCATTTCAATAAAATCGGAGGTATTAGTATGATTGAAATTTTAATAATTGAAGATGATAAACGGATTGCCGATATCCATAAGCGCTTTATCGAAAAAATAGAAGGTTTTCAAGTGGTCGGCTCTGCTCATAATGGTGCAGAAGCAAAAGATTGGATCCAAGCGCTTCAACCTCAACTTATTTTATTAGACGTTTACTTGCCTGATGTAAAAGGAACGGAATTATTGCCATTCATCCAACAGGAAAGCCCTGACTCGGATATCATTTTCATCACTGCGTCTTCTGAAACTGACATCGTGAAAAAAGCATTTCGCGGTGGCGTTGCCGATTATATTTTAAAGCCACTCACTTTTGCACGATTTGAAGAAAGTTTAGTTGCTTTTAAAGAAAAAAGACAGTCGTTGGAAAGAAACGAATCCATGGATGAAGAATCCATCCATAAATTATGGAATGCGAAACGCAGCAATTCGAGCGAATCTCTTGCTACACCTAAAGGGATAGACCCTAGTACAATGACGCGCATCAAAGAACGCTTATCTTTGAATGCACTGGGAATGACAGCGGAAGAAATGGGTGCTTCTTGCGGAATGAGCCGATCAACCGCCCGTCGTTACCTTGAGCACATGGTCGCGGAACGTCAAGCAGTGGCAGAGTTGCTTTACGGCACTATTGGGAGACCGGAACGCCGCTATTTTCCACAGCCGTGAACTTTATGAACAATATTAAGAAATTGAACAATATCTTTTTTATCATCATAAACGATCAATTGAATAAAATTTCTGATAACTTAAAGGCAGCGCATGGAAGCGCTGTCTTTTACTATTTCAAAGGGGATGATTGATTTGTTGAAAAAGATGATTTCGGTATCTTTAGCTGGAGCATTAGCGTTAAGTTTGGCAGCCTGTTCCGATAGCGGAGAAACACAAGGGGCTGAAAAAGCATCGAACTATCCAGAACGGGGAATGTCGATTGTTGCACCATCTGGAGCTGGCGGTGGATGGGATTTAACAGCACGAGCTGTTGCCAAAACGATGAATAATACAAAGCTGATTGAAGAACCGATTACCGTTGAAAACAAACCGGGCGGCGGCGGCGCAGTATTCATGGCCGAATACGCTACAAAAGAAGTCGACAATGATTATATGTTGCTCGTAAAGTCTCCACCGATTCTCATCAATAATAATAAAGCTGAAGGTAATAGCCCATATGGCTATAAAGATACGACTCCGTTGGCCCAATTAACGCGTGATTATGGAGCAATCGTTGTCAATGCCGATTCAAAATTTGAAACACTCGAAGATTTGTTAGAAGCAATCAAAGCCGACCCTACTTCCATCACGCTAGCTGGTGGCTCTGCTCCAGGATCGATGGATCATTTGGTTGGCATCCTTCCCGCTTTCGAATATGGCATTGATCCAAAATCAGTAAAATACGTATCGTATGATGGCGGTGGTGAAGCTGTAGCAGCGCTTCTTGGAAATAACGCCGATGTAATTGCAACAGATGCTTCGACAATCGCTGAATATGTAAAATCAGGTGACGCAAAAGTGCTTGCAGTAAGTTCTCCTGAAGCGCTTGAAGGCACATTAAGCAATGTTCCTACCTTCAAAGAAGCAGGAATTGATGCAGAATTCACAATCTGGCGTGGAATTTTCGGTCCAAAAAATATGTCAAAAGATGCAGTTGACTATTGGTCAGAGAAATTGAAAAACATGTCGGAAACGGACGAGTGGAAAGAAGAACTGACCCGAAATGGATGGCAATCCGATTATAAAGGGGCGGCAGATTTCGAAGACTATTTAAAAACACAAGAACAAGTAATTGTTGAGCTGTTGACTGCGCTTGGCATGCAAAAATAACGATAAGGCGGCTGCGGCCGCTTTCTTGATTTAAAAGGAGTGAAGAACATGAGCAAAACATTCGATCGCTTTGCAGGCATTGCATTTTTATTGATTGGCCTCCTGTTTGTGCTCGAAAGCCGAAAAATTTCCAAAAGCTCCTACGGTTCGGAAGTAGGGCCAGACATATTCCCAATTGGTTTAGGAATTCTTCTGATCTTATTGAGTGCGCGGCTGATTTATGAAACTTTCCGCTACCAGATGCTTCAAGGCGAAACGGAGAAAATCCAATACGGCAAGTTTATCGTGCTTTTTGTCAGCGCTGGTTTGTATGCAGCATTGCTTGAGCCGCTAGGATACGTTATCACCACGTTTTCATTTTTATTAATCGCATTTCAGACAATGGAGCGCGGCAAATGGATTCAATCCCTTGTCATCGCTAGTCTCTTCTCTTTTGGAGTCTATTATTTATTCGCCGAATTTCTTGGCGGTTCGTTACCGGGCTTTCCGGTATTTTAACTTGAAAGGCGGAGAATTATGAGTACATTACAATTTTTAATGGATGGATTCGGTGTCGCTTTTCAATGGCAGAATATCCTCTTTGCATTTGTTGGTGTGCTGATTGGAACAGCTGTCGGTGTGCTTCCCGGCATTGGACCTATGAGCGGCGTCGCTTTACTTATTCCAGTTACAGCCACATTGACTGCTGGTCTTCCTCCTGAAGCAGCTGCCGCCAGTTCCATCATCCTTTTGGCGGGCGTCTATTATGGAGCGATGTATGGCGGTTCGACAACCTCCATCTTGTTGAACACTCCTGGAGAATCCTCTTCCGTCGTGACTACGCTTGACGGTTATCAAATGGCCAGACAAGGCCGTGCTGGTGCAGCATTATCCATTGCCGCTATCGGCTCATTTGTAGCCGGTATTATCTCATTAATCGGTTTAGTGCTGCTGGCAAAACCATTATCAAATGTTGCTTTGCAATTCGGACCAGCTGAATATTTTTCATTGATGCTTCTTGGGCTTGCCGCAGTTAGCGGACTTGCCGGAAAATCAATGACAAAAGCCTTGATGATGACGGTTTTCGGCCTCATCATCGGCACCATCGGCATTGATGCGGTTTCAGGCATCGCGCGTTTCACTTATGATTTGCCAATATTGTATTCCGGACTTGAATTTTTAACGATAGCTGTCGGCTTGTTTGCTTTAGGCGAAGTGTTTAAAACAGTTCTTGAACGCGACCATGAATCAGGTGCAATTGCTAAAGTCGGTCGCATATTACCATCCAGACAAGATTTAAAAGACAGCACTACACCTATCTTGCGCGGGTCATTTCTTGGATTTTTCATTGGCGTATTGCCAGGTGCTGGAGCTACTTTGGCTTCATTTTTTTCATACATCACAGAAAAGAAATTCAGCAAAACTCCTGAAAAATTCGGCAATGGTGCAATTGCCGGCGTAGCTGGTCCAGAGTCTGCAAACAACGCAGCTTCAGGCGGCGCGTTAATTCCCTTATTGACACTCGGCATACCTGGATCCGGTACAACCGCCATTCTTATGGGTGCCTTAATCATGTACAATATCCAACCGGGCCCTTTGCTTTTTAACGATCATCCCGAAGTGGCATGGGGATTGATCGCCAGTATGTTTGTAGGAAATTTAATGCTATTGGTGCTGAATATGCCATTGGTTAAAGTGTTCGCAAAAATAATTCAAACACCTAAAAAATACCTACTGCCGATTATCATCGCCATTTCTTTCTTTGGCGTATATGCGGTGCAATATACAACATTCGACTTATACTTGTTGCTTGCTTGTGGCGTCATCGGTTACTTGCTCGTCCGCAACGACTTCCCTGTTGCGCCGTTAGTATTGGCATTAGTACTAGGTCCGATGATTGAAAACAATATGCGGCGTGCGCTTACGATATCAAACGGCGACTTCTCGATTTTCACTACCAAACCAATTTCATTGGCGTTGCTAATTGTTGCCGCTGCTTGGCTCTTAGTTCCATTGCTGCTGAAATTCAAAGGTCGAGCCATCATCGTCAATGAAGAAGATTGAATCATTGAAATTAACTAGAAAAAGCCGACCCAAAGGGCCGGCTTTTTCTCTATCTTACACTTCAGTTGGTGTTTTTAATGCATCAAGACGTTCTTGAACTTGTACACCTGTCAAACCGTGCTCAAACGCATAACGGTTGCGCGGGTGCTCGCGGCATTCATCCGAACATGAACGCATATACTTATGTTCATTTTCTTCAGAAGTTAAGATTTTCGCGTTGCATTCAGGGTTTGCACAGTTTACATAGCGCTCACATGGTTCGCCTGTAAAATGATCTTTACCGACAATCACGTGTTCTTTGCGGTTTACCGGCACAGCAATGCGCTCATCGAAAACGTAAAGTTGACCATCCCAAAGTTCTCCTTGCACTTCCGGGTCTTTGCCGTATGTAGCAATCCCGCCGTGCAATTGTGAAACATCTTCAAAACCTTCTTTTTTCAACCAGCCAGAGAATTTCTCACAGCGGATTCCGCCTGTGCAATACGTCAAAATTTTCTTGCCTTCGAAGATTTCTTTATTGTCGCGTACCCATTCAGGCAAATCGCGGAAGTTTTCAATATCCGGTCTTACCGCACCACGGAAATGACCAAGATCGTATTCATAATCATTGCGTGCATCAAGAACGATTGTGTCTTCTTCTTGCATCTGTTTGTAGAATTCAGAAGGCTCCAGGTATTTCCCTGTCAATTCGTTCGGGTTGATATCTTCATTCAAGCCCAAATGGACAATTTCCTTTTTCGCGCGCACATGCATTTTTTTGAAAGCATGTTTGTCAGCAGCATCAATTTTAAATGCCATACTTGCGAAACGCTCATCTTGTTTCATCATTTCGATATAAGCATCCGTTTGCTCAATTGTACCTGAACATGTACCGTTGATGCCTTCGTTTGAAACAAGAATACGGCCTTTCAAGCCGATTTCCTTACATGCAGCCAAATGCTCTGCCGCAAACGCTGTTGGATCTTCGATTTCTACGTACTGATAGTACAGTAGAACATTGTGTGTATGATTTTGCATGAATCATTACCACCCTACTCTTTTCAATTTGTTTCCTTCGCCGGAACGGCGTTAAAAACCTAGACTATTTTATAATAAATTCCGGCAAACTTCAACTTTCTCACAATTGAAAACAGCTTTAGCAGACGCGATTTTCCACTCGTTCACCTGCAAGACAATCGGTTATCGCTTTTGCATTCATTTCCATCATCGCTAAGCGTGTCTGTACAGTCGCGCTGCCGATATGCGGAAGCACCGTCAAGTTTGGCAATGACAATAGTGGATGATCAAGCGGCACAGGCTCTGTTTCAAAAACATCCAGCCCCGCACCCCATATTTTCTCTGCTTTGAGTGCTTCATATAACGCCGTTTCATCGACAATGCCACCACGTGCTACATTGATCAGACAAGCCGTTTCTTTCATGAGAGCCAATTCACGTTCCCCAATCATGCCGCGCGTCTCTTCTGTCAGCGGCGTCAAAATGACGACATAATCCGACTGCTTCAGCAAGTCATCGAATTCCGCGTATTCAACATCTTCAAAACTGCGGCGTGTCCGGTTGTGATATAGCACTTTCATGCCGAAGCCTTTTGCCCGGTCCGCAACTGCTACGCCGATGCGTCCCATGCCGATGATGCCAAGTGTAGCGCCTCCGACGTTGCGTCCCGCCATGCCCATTGGCGACCACGACTTCCAGTCTCCCGAACGCACGGATTTTTCCGCTTCAATAATGCGACGCGCCGTCGCTAATAATAACGCAAACGTTAAATCGGCGGTGCTTTGTGTCAACACATCCGGTGTATTCGTTACCATGACTCCACGTTCATGAGCTGCATGGATATCGATATTATTATAGCCAACTGCCAGATTCGTGACGATTTTCAAATTTGGTGCAGCCTCCAACACTTCACGGTCCACTTTATCCGATAACATCGTCCATAAAGCATGTGCTTCTTTCACTTGCTTTAAAATTTCTTCGCGCGGCGCTGGCGCTTTTTCATCATGCCACATGCGCACTTCAAAAGATTCATGCAAGCCGGCAACAGCCTCGTCCGGCAATTTTTGTGTGATATAAACAATCGGTTTCATAAGGACCCTCCGTCTCTTTATTATCAAACAATTATATCAATTTAAAAAACCACTGGCAATTAACGGCAGTTTTCATCAATTTCATGCGCTTCAATCTGTTGGACGATTATGGACTTTCTTCACGTAATACCATATAGCTGCGACTGCCCCAAGACCAAGCACAACATAGACCACATTTGAATAGATTCCAAACTGCTTCATAATGGCTTCGCGATTATCTCCAACGGACTCGCCAATAAAAACGAGAACCGTATTCCATAGCAAAGTACCGAGCGTCGTGAAGGTGACAAACAGCCAGAATTTCATATTCGCCATACCGGCTGGAATGGAAATCAAGCTGCGAACAAGCGGGATCAACCGAGCGAAGAAAATCGCCCAGATGCCATAGCGATCAAACCAAGCATCTGCCCGGTGAATTTCCGACTTTTTGACGCGCAGAATATGGCCATATTTATCGACGATTTTCTCTAGCCGCTCGACATCCAGCAGCAACCCGAGGCCATACAGCATGATGGCTCCAGCTACTGAACCCGCAGTAGAAGCCAGTATCACTCCAAGAATCGTCATGTCAGTGGTGCTCGTCAAAAAGCCTCCCACTGTCAATATCACTTCTGAAGGAATGGGTGGAAACACGTTCTCCACCATAATCAGCATAAATATTGCGAAATAACCGTAATTCGATACGAGATCAGTAATCCATTGTTCCATTTGCCCCCTCCTTTATCACGCCTTACCGAATGTCATCCTCACTGACCATAATTCGGACCGGCTGCCAATCCTGATCGGCGGTCCCCAAAAACCAAATCCCGAAGACACGAGTAAATGTGTTTTATCGATTAACCGGTGGCCATAATCCAATTCAAAAACTTTTTTGGTTATCAAGTCATTCGGCCACATCTGTCCTTTATGCGTATGTCCAGAGATGTGAAAATCCGCTCCGAGCTGCACCGGCGTTTTTAAATCCGAAGGTGTGTGATCCATGACAATCCAAGGCAACCCTTTTTGCGGCGCCAATGCTCCAAGCAACTGCCGTTCCCCGTTCGTTCGATCTTCTCGGCCAGTTAAATAAAAACGTTCGCCGACCAAAATCGTTTCATCGCGAAGAATTTTAACGCCAGATGCTTGCATCAACTTCACATGCAACGGAATTTTGCGGCCATAATATTCATGGTTGCCGAGCACCCCGTATACGCCAAGTGTTGCCGACAACCGTTCCATCTCATCTTGCATGCCATAGCGCGCAAACCATACAGGATCGTCATCCACCAAATCCCCAGCCAAAAATACGGCGTCCGGATTCAATTCATTGGTCTTATCGACAAATCGTTTTAAATGCCGCTTACCTGACAATACCCCTAAGTGAAAATCTGAACCCACCACTACATGAAGCGGCTCTGCCGGAGTATCCCCGACCGTTATTTCCAACTCTCGTACAACTGGACTATACGCAAAATAAGTGCCAATCAAGAAAATAACTAATAACATGATGCCTACTACATTGCCGATGATAAAAACTTCACGCGGCGATTCTACCAAGAGGCTCACCACATTCGCGATCGGAAACAACACAATCGCATATTGCATAAAGGCAAACCAATATGCACCGATAATCGAAAAAGCCAACCACCGATGGCCCAGTCGTCCGATGAAAAAACTGAAAGCGATGATGCCCCATACTCCACCAAACAGCCAAGGTTCAATCGGCAGCCAAGTAGCTGCCCATAAATATGTGTTCCATCCTAAATAACTAATCAAGGCTAAATAAATACTAACCCCACCTACAATCGCTGCAATCTGTTTCATGAAATACTTCCTCTTTTCTTCCTATCTAAAAGTTAGTATAGCATTTACCCTGAATGCACCTGAGTAAATCACCCCATGGCTAAATGCGATTATTAACAAAATCAAGCAATTGCTCAATGTTGATGTCATATCAAAAAGCCAGCACATCCTTGGAAATATGCTGGCTCTTTCATAATTTTATGCACTTTTTACGGTTACCGTGACCTTGAACAAATCACCGTCTACATCAATTTTCAAGGCTCCTCCGTGAAGATCTACAATCGATTGCGCAATCGCCAGACCCAATCCGGAACCTTCCGTTTGCCGTGAAGCATCACCGCGTTTAAATCGTTCAAACAATTCATCCGGGTTGTCGCCTAATTCAAAACGGGTAATGTTCTTGATGACGAATTTCGCTTCTCCCGCTGCTTCACTGAGAGATAGGAACACACGGGTTCCCGGAAGTGCATATTTCAGTGAATTCAATATCAAATTATCGAGCATACGCCACCATTTTTGACCGTCTGCGTAGATGTATAAGGGCTTGTCTTCCACTGTCACCCGAAAATCCAAACCGGATTGTTCAATGTCTTCAGCATGCTCAGCTAATGCTTGTTGCAGCAATTGCGCGAAATCGAGCTTGGTCTGTTCAAGCTCCAGGTTGCCGCTTGCCATTTTGGACACTTCGAACAAATCTTCGATCAAGGTTTTCAACCGTTGCGATTTGCGATCCAAAATGCCGGCATACGATAAGCGGTCTTCGTCCGACAATTCAGGCGCCTTCAACAAATCAGTATACGTGATGATTGAAGTCAACGGAGTCCGTAAATCATGGCTGACATTTGTGATGAGTTCAGTCTTCAACCGCTCGCTTTTCGCTTGTTCGGATAACGAGATCCGGACACCTTCCTTTAAGCGGTTTAATTGTCGAGCGTGATTGGCTAGAGGCGAAGTTCCTCGCACTGGCACTGTTTGGTTCAACTGCCCCATCGCCATCGCTTCCGTCTCCTGCATCAATATGTTTAAATAACTAAAGCGTTTGAGCAGCATGATCAGCACCGGAATGCCGATGAAGATGGTTGCAGGCAGCCAGATCAATATTACAGAACCACTGGCAATGACGAGCATTGTACCAAATCCCCAAAAGAAGATGACGGTCAGTAAAACCAGTGTTTGAACGCCAATCGATTTGTTCAAGAAAACCTGTTTGAGCGCTACAATATTGCGATGAATTAGGCTATTCAAGTATTCCTCTTTCAATACCTTTTGCTCTCTGTAATAAGCAAACAGCCAAATCGCCTGCAACAGGGCCAATGCGCAAATGGCTAATGCGAAGATAAATTCAATGCCAAGCGAGATGCTATGAGCTACATAATTGCTTGACCAGCTATTCAGCAAGCTTCCATTAAAACTTGCTGCAACAAACACTGCATAAAAAAGAGACAAGAATGCTGCTAATAGCCGAACTTCCATCGGCCAGTTTCCCCATTTTTCAAAGAAATGACTAAACGTGAACCATTCCAAGCGAAAAGGCATTACCGTTAATAACAGAATAAGAATTATCGCCATCGCAGCCGATAAAAGATATATACTTGTTTTGACGAAATTAAATTGGTTTAAATTCCCAATGCTATCTGAGGATGCGAGAAGTGTTGGATCGATCTGGATGACCCCTTCAAAAGTAGCCTTGTTGGCGACCAGTCCTACATTTTCGATATATAAATCCGATTCCTGGTCTCTCAAGGGTCTTGAAGTCGTATAAGTTTCTTCGAATAAAGGGTTTTCTGAAAGCTCGCCTTTCTTAAAAATTTCGCCAGTTTGCGTATTTTTTAATTCATATATATACGGAGTAGTGTCGCTAAAAGCTGCCAATTCATTGGCATCCCTTTCTCTCAACGACCGGCTTATCTCTTGTTGCCGCTCAGCTTTTATTTTTTCCACCACCACTGCATCTTCTGCAAAATTCTGTTGGATGGCAGTGATTTTCCGATTTCGTTCTTCCACAAGAATTTCCATTAAATCGGTGTTTTCAGCAGCTTTGGCTTCTTCGATGTCGTCGGCATATTGCCCTTGGATGTTTTCTATTTGATCACTTAATGAGCCGTAACGTGTCCGGTACTCCTCAATTTCCTCTTGGCTGACACTTCTGTCGGCCAACTCTGCCGCGTCCAAAGGTGCAAGTTCCATCGATATCAAATTGTCGGTGTAATACGCATAATCCATTTTAAATTGTTCCGTTTCGGTATAATGCTTTCCAAAATACATAGGCGCTGTTTCCATCATGATAAAAAGTCCCAGTATTATAAAAGCTGCACCCGCTAGCCATAGCCATCTCTTCATAGTCAACTATCCCCTTTCGACAACATGCGGAGCGTGGCCAATAATTCGGTCGAGGACATATTTTGAAGCATTTCTAAAATGAAAGACCAACAATACAATAAAGAAAATAAGGCAATTAAAACCGCTGAAATCGACCATACATCATTTTTCCATCTTGTAGCCAATGCCCCACACCACCTTTAAGTATCTTGGATTTTTCGGATCGCTTTCGATCTTTTCACGAATTTTTCGTATATGTACCGCCACGATGTTTTCAGCGTTATAAGCCGGCTCATTCCACACTCGTTCATAGATTTCCTGTATGGAAAACACACGTCCTGCATTTGCCATCAATAACTCCGTCACTTTGAATTCAATTGGCGTCAATTTTATTGTTTCACTGTGCAAGGAAACTTCCTTTGCCTCTGCGTCTAGAACAAGACCGTCGATTTCAAGGCGCGTCTGTTTCTCTTCATACGTACCAAGACTCACATAACGCCTCAGTTGAGATTTCACTCGTGCAACCAATTCCATCGGATGAAAAGGTTTGGTGACGTAATCGTCTGCACCAACCGAAAGGCCGTGTATTTTATCGGAATCCTCCACTTTTGCACTAAGCATAATGATGGGGATATTGCGTTCTTCGCGAATTTTAAAAGTTGCCGAAATACCATCCATTTTTGGCATCATAATGTCGAGGATGATCACATGAACGTCATGGACTTCCAATAGTTCCAGCGCTTCAAAACCATTTGCCGCTTTCAGTACATTGTATCCTTCGTTTTTCAAATAAATTTCAATGCCATCTCGGATGTCTTGGTCATCATCTGTTACTAATACTGTAAATTTCCCCATTGTTCCACCTCTTTCATCTCTGTAATTTATTGTAAACGAAAATTCTTAAGGATGGCCATGGAAGTTTATGAAGAAATTCTTAAGAAAAATAGCAGCCACCCCAATGGATGACTGCTGTTTTCAAATCGCTGATTTCTTTTTGCCAAAAGCGAGGATGATAATGCCGCCCAATAATAGCAAGACTCCGCTCCAAGATACCGCGCTCAATTGTTCCCCTACAAGGAAAACGCCCAATAACGCAGCGGTTAACGGTTCCCCTAATGACAAGGTGACAGCCGAGGATGATGGGATGCTTTTGAGGCCAAGTGAAAATAAAATATACGCCACACTTGTCGTCCCGATTCCCAAATAAACCAGAACCGCCATATTCGCTGGTTTTGCTGCATAAGTAACGTCTAATACACCTAGAAATGGCAACAACGCCAATGCGCCCAAAGAAAAGATAAGCGCGACTGCTGGCATCGAGTCCATCCGCTCCAGCATTTTTTTGCTTGCAATGGCAAATCCGGCAAACACCAGCCCAGCTCCTAGCGCTAAGCCAATACCGAGAGGATCGATCACTGCTGCTTGCTTGTCGGAAAATAATAATAGACAGCCCGCGACCGCCGAAGTAGTGGCAGAAATCCATACGCGGTCTGGTTTTCTTTTTAATAACCACCACTCCAATAACCCGGAAAACATCGGGGCGCTGCCGATTGACGCTACAGTGCCGATAGCCACTCCCGTTAGCTGCACAGCAGAAAAATAGAGCGGCTGAAACAGAGCCATGAGCAATGCTGATATAATCGCAAATTTCCAAGGGATGTCTTTCCACACCAATTTCTTGGTCAATACGACAAAAGCTAATAACGTAAAGCCACCGATGCTGAGCCGGGATGCTCCGATTGTTAATGGATGCGCCACCCCATCGATGAAGCTTTGAGCGGTGCCGGTCGTTCCCCACAGGATGGCGGCCAGCAATACCGATATGTACGGCCAATAATTCATAAAATGCACCTCAAGTTAAGACAAATAGATTGGACTTGTCGATTTTTAACATCTGATTTTCAAACGGTGATATTGCGCAAAAATACGCTTTTGGGATGGCCAATATTCTTATTGCTGTTAGTTTATCATTGGTTGAATGGTTTGAGGTAGCGTTCTTTTTCTATTATAATAAAAGAAAAAGAGGAGATGATCCCATGTATATGACAGTCCCGGAAACTGCCGCTTTTCTGTCGATGCCTGAAGAGCAAGTGACTCGATATGTGTTAGAAGGCCGCATCCGCGCAGTCCATGACGGTGAACAATACTTGGTCAACACCTCTCAATTTGATACGCATTTCCAACAACTTGAACTTGCCAAACAAGCCTTGGAAGAATGGCAGATGACGCCGATTCCGGAAGATGTGGATATTAAAGACGAAGATTGACAGTATGTAATGAAAGCATCTCAGCATCGTGCTGGGATGCTTTTTTAGATGGCTTGATAGGAAAGGCAATGTTTCTACATCGCTTTGGTTATAGCTCCCCATACATAGCCCTTTCAAAGATACATTATCCTTAATTCAACTTATGAATTGCGGTTGTCATAAAAAAACAGCTTACGCTATTGCATAAGCTGCGGAATGGCTAGGCTATTCAATTTTTTTGCTATGTGGCTGCCCCATTTTTCGAATTCCACGAGAAAGCCGTCATGTCCATATGGAGTGTCGATGACTTCCCATGCGGCGTTCGGCTGGCTTGCCAACCAAGGCGTCATCTCTTTGCTCGGGTACAGCAAATCATGCGTATATGATAGAGAAAAAATTTCAACTTCGAGTCTGGCTTGTGAAACGTCATGAGTATTCATGGCTTTCAGCAAGGTCAAATAGCTATTGGCGTCAAAACGCTTCGCAAGTTTTTGTCCCTGGTAAGCTAAATAAGATTCCACCTCGAATTTTTCTTTGCTGCCTGAACGCTTGAAGCGCTCATTGAACATCCCACCGCTCCGATACGTAACCATTCCGGCCATTCGCGCCACTTCAAAACCTTTCAACTCGCCAGAATCTGTGTAATGTCCATCTTTAAATTCCGGATCATTTTCAATCGCTTGAATGCCGATAAAATTGAACGCCACCCCGAAATCGCTATAAGCTGGTGTGACGGCAAGCGGGAAGATTGCGGCTGTGAATTCCGGATAGCTGCGCCCCCATTCGAGCGCCTTCATGCCGCCAAGTGATCCGCCAATTACAGCGGCGAGTCGCGCAATCCCCAACTCCTGCAGCGCCGCATACTCAGCATTCACCATATCGCGAATCGTGATGGCCGGAAAGGCTGCGCGGTAGGGTTCTCCGGTTTGTGGATTGATCGATAAAGGTCCGGTTGAGCCGCAACATCCGCCGAGCACGTTGAACGTGATGACTTGAAATGTATCTGTATCTACGGCTTTCCCCGGTCCGACAAGCCCTGCCCACCAGCCTGGTTTTTCCACCGTACCGACAGCAAACTGGTCCCCCGTCAACGCGTGGCAAATCAGAATCACCGGTGCGTTTTGTTTTCCGCAACGTTCATAGGCAAGTTCGGCGTTCGCAAGAACTTCTCCTGACTCAAGGGTTAAAGAACCGATAGATACACTCGTCATCTTGCATCCCTCCTAAACGTTTTCCAATACGGCGGCTTTGATTGCTTGTTCAAGGTCCGCGATTAAATCTTCCGGATTTTCAAGTCCGACTGACAGGCGAATCAATTCTTCCGTAACGCCCGAGGATTCCAATTCTTCTTTAGACAATTGTTGATGCGTTGTCGAGGCTGGATGAATGATCAACGATTTGGCATCACCGACATTCGCGACATGCGACCACAATCCCACACTGTCAATCACTTTCCGGCCTGCTTCACGGCCGCCTTTCACGCCGAAATTAACGATGGACCCGTAACCGTCTTTTAAGTATTTTTGAGCTAGGCCATGCGATGGATGATCGTCAAAGCCGATATAATTCACCCATTCCACTTGCGGGTGGTCTTTTAAATATTCCGCTACCGCTTTGGCATTGCTGTTATGGCGCGGAATCCGCAAATGCAACGTCTCTAAGCCTTGTAAAAATGCATGTGCACTTTCAGCACTTAATGAAGGACCGAAATCCCGCAATAATTGAACGCGTAATTTGGTGGCAAATGCTGCACCTTCGGCATCAATTCCATAACGGATGCCGTGGTAGCTTTCATCCGGCTCGGTATAACTCGGGAATTTCGGATTGTTCCAATTGAATTTCCCTCCGTCGACGACGACGCCTCCGATTGTCGTACCGTGGCCCCCAATCCATTTTGTTGCGGAGTGAATGACGACATCCGCTCCGAACTCGATAGGATTGCTGCCGTATGGAGAAGCAAATGTATTGTCGATCAATAACGGAATATCGTTTTCGTGTGCGATGTTCGCGACTTTTTCAACATCGAAAACGTTCAAGCTCGGATTGCCGATAATTTCTCCGAATAACGCTTTTGTTTTATCGGTGATGGCGCCGCGGAAATTTTCCGGGTCTTTGCCGTCGACAAATTTTATCGTAATGCCGTATTTCGGCAAGGTATTTGAAAATAAGCTATACGTGCCGCCATATAAATTGCTGTCGGCGACGATTTCATCGCCCGCTTCCGCGACATTCATGATGGAGAAAGCAATGGCTGCCATTCCTGATGACAACGCCACTGCCGCCGTTCCGCCTTCAAGCAGCGCCACACGTTGCTCAAATACGTCCACTGTGGGATTCATGATGCGGGAGTAGATGTTGCCCGCTTCTTTCAAGCCGAATAAGTTTTGGGCATGCTCCGTATTTTTAAACACATAAGAAGTCGTTTTATAGACAGGCACTCCTCTTGAACCGGTCACCGGGTCGGGTTGTTGGCCTCCATGTAATAAAAGCGTTTCTGGTTTAAAGTTTGTCATTTCTTATTCCTTCTTAATTTTTATAGATGGGAACCAAGGGTGAGGAGGGAACAGAAAAAGCCCTCTTCGGTTAAGAAGAGGGCCGTCATATACGGGTATGCCTCCTCTCATCTGCCAGATCCCGTCGTACCGGATCTGTAGGATTTAGCACCTTTCCAAGCTATGCTTGTTGGTTGCTGGGCATCACAGGGCCTATTCCCTCCGCCTCTCTTGATAAGAGTATTCAGATTTAGTTTTCCATCTTGTTGTGAAGTATAAGAAGAATATTCCACAATGTCAAGTTAAAAATTCAAATAATTTTGAAACCTTCGACCATTAAGTACGTTAAAATTAAAGAGAGGAGGAGTATACACATGTTATTTTGGACGCTTTCTGCACTTATATCAGGTTATATCATCGGTTCCTTACACGGTTCACTCATTGCCCAATTATTTACGGGCGTCAATATCAAAAAAGAAGGTGTGAAAAATTCAGGGGCTTCAAATGCCGCTATCGTGCTTGGTTGGAAATACGGCGTACTCGTCGCCTTTCTCGATATCGCTAAAGGCACAATCGCTGTTGCTGGATTCCGATTATTGCTAAACGCTTCAGCCCTTCCAGATGCAACGGTTTGGGCATTGCTCTTCACTATTGGGGCGGGCGTCGTATGCGGACATAATTTTCCCGTCTATATGAAATTCGATGGCGGCAAAGGCACTGCGCCGCTGATCGGCGTGATGCTGGCACTCGATTGGACATTCGGACTTGTTGGCTTGATTCTATTGGTCGTTGTGGCGCTTATCACCGATTACCTCGTTTATGGGGTACTGGTGTTGTATGCCACGTTGCTTGCTACTGCATTATTTCCGGCAGATGGATTTTTGCCCGTGATCATCGCCATGGCCCTTTTTGCAATGGCGTATTGGAAGCATCGAGAAAATATCACAAACATCAAAGATGGTACGGAGAAAAGAGTTTCAGCGGTGCTACGGAAGAAAACCACTCGAGCTTCTTGACGTGGATAAAAGGCAGCGTCTCCGCTGCCTTTTTCTTGTGGAGAAGCGTATATTGACGGTTACCGAGCGCATTCGGTTCATGATCGAGCGTATCTAGTCCGTAATAGAGCGTATTCCAATCGTTATCGAGCGTATTTTCAATTTTCTGCGTCCGATTGCCAAAATTTCCGCTTCACATGCTAAACTTAAAGCATTACATATCTAGGAGGTACATTGATGATTGAAACATTGATCGAGCGCCTTGTGCGCTATGCAAAAATTGATACACAATCCGATTTTGAGAACACGGAAACGCC
This sequence comes from Planococcus sp. (in: firmicutes), assembly GCA_041553775.1. Lineage (GTDB taxonomy): Bacteria > Bacillota > Bacilli > Bacillales_A > Planococcaceae > Planococcus. Next base: position 12,019 of record JBFEIJ010000007.1, on the reverse strand, counting down.
TTCAACTCCTGGGCAATGGGATTTACTCCGCGAACTTGAAAACGAGATGAACCGCATTGGACTGGAAGACGTCGGCATGGATGAACACGGCTACCTCTTCGGCACATTGCCTGCAACGATAGACGCTTCCTTGCCAGTTATCGGATTCTTAGCACATGTCGACACTGCGACAGATTTCACCGGCAAAAACGTCAATCCTCAGCGCATCGAACAGTATGATGGAAAAGATATCCCGTTAAACGAAACAGTGACTATGACTGTCGCTGATTTTCCTGATTTGAAAAATTACGTCGGCCACACATTGATTACGACTGACGGCACGACCTTGCTCGGCGCTGACAATAAAGCCGGTGTCGCTGAAATTATGACGGCTATGGAATACTTAGTGCAGCATCCTGAAATCGAGCATGGAAAAATTCGCGTAGCGTTCACACCGGATGAAGAAATTGGCCGCGGCCCGCATAAATTTGATGTTGCCCGTTTCGGCGCCGATTATGCCTATACGATGGATGGCGGCCCGCTTGGCGAATTGCAGTACGAAAGCTTTAACGCTGCTGGCGGTAAGTTAACCGTTCAAGGAAAAAGCGTCCACCCTGGGTCTGCGAAAGATAAAATGATCAATGCCCAGACGGTTGCTATTCAATTCCAGGAAGAAATGCCGAAAAACGAAGTACCGGAACGAACAGAAGGCTACGAAGGGTTTATTCACTTGAATAGCTTTAACGGCGATGTGGAAAAAGCAGTCCTGACTTATATAATTCGTGACTTTGATAAAGAAAAATTCGAAGCGAAGAAAGAGCACATGAAAGCTGTTGCAGCGAAGCTTGAAGAACAATATGGAACGGGATCGGTCCTGTTGGAGCTTGAAGATCAATATTACAATATGCGTGAAAAAATCGAGCCAAGCATGGAAATCGTCGATGCTGCGGAAGCGGCAATGAAGAAATTGAACATCACGCCGAACATCGTTCCGGTTCGCGGCGGTACAGACGGTTCACAATTATCGTATATGGGATTGCCGACACCGAATATTTTTACTGGCGGCGAAAACTACCACGGTAAATACGAGTTCATTTCTGCACAAAACATGGAGAAAGCCACGCAAGTCATTATCGAAATCGTTCAATCTGCACATAAAAAATAAGCAAGCGCCCGCGGGCGCTTGCTTATTTTTTATTTAATAGGCGTTTTCGCTTTTCAGACGATACTTCTCCCATTTTGCGCCAAGGCGTAATGAATGCCGTGTTGCAATGTTTGGAAGCATTGGAATTTCGATAAATTCAATCCGGTTTCGGTAATGATCATACCCATTTGAGGGGAGATTCCGACTAGAACGGTTTGGCTGCCGATCATAGCGGCAGTAGAACCCAATTTATCAATTAAGCTTGCTGCATGATTCGTGAATTCCGCGTTCAAGCCCGTCAAATCCAACACTAGGTATTTCGCTTTGTACCTCGGTAGATTTTGCAGAGTCTTCACAAGCAATTCTTCTGCCCGTGCTTCATCATATGTCCCGAGCAACGGTACGACAACAATGTCTTCCAGCACTGGAATGATTGGTGACGAAATTTCCTTGATCAAGTCATGCAATTCAGAAGTCTTCTCTTCTACTTGTTGTTCGAGGCGTTGAATTTCTTCCGCTTCTTTTTCACGCGCTAAACGGTGAATATTCTTTTCGATATTTTCCTCTGAAGGATAATATTCAATAACGGTCTCATCAAAGCCTTCGATTTGATGATGAACCACACGGTACCAAATGCTTTCACCTAATAGTTCCGTGAAAATGCCTGCGTAATGCGCTGGCAAGAAACACCCGCCCGTATTTTTTCCTTGTGCTACGTTGACCTTATGTTCCCAGCTGTCTTTCAAGCTGACAGTCAGTGTTTTATCCTGCTCATTCATTTCACTGATTCTAGCAAGTCCCCAACCCGCTGAGGCATATGTATTCGTTATAAGTCCAGCTGCGCCGGAAACTGTAACATTCTTCATCCCTGAAAAGTATTGCCCGACCAACAAACCTTGTCGGAATCCAGTCGATTCCATTACGATGTTTGCCGCACTTTCTCCGGAAATTTCTTCAATCGTATCAAAAAACATTTTAAACGCGGTCGATGTCCAGAATAAAACAGAATCTTGCCCTTCAAACGAAAATCTTCCTTGTTCTAGATCCCATTCGAAGTTCAAACCGCCGACCTTTATTGAAGCTTGTGTAGACATTTGAAAACTCCTCTCGTACTTCATTCTACTTTACCACATTTTTAAATAAATATTAAAGACTGTTTATGTAGCCATCTCTAGTTCCAAATATATGTTTTACAGTGTCATGTTTTAAAGTAATCGATTAAAGGAATAACAAACTAACATGAAAAGGAAGAGGTGTTTTCTTTGTCAGATAAAAAACCATTAGAAGAAGAACGCGAAAAACGAACAGGTGCACCGATGGACAATCCTGAACAATTCAATACGGATAAAAAAACAATGCATGAGATGTTCAAAGAAGAAGAAACGGTGGACCCAATTCCACTCGAAGATTTGAAACAAGATATGGAAGATGAAAGTCACCCCCGTGAAACAAAGGACGATTCATCCAGTGATGAAAAATACCCGGAATAAGCGGGCCAAATAAAGTTACTTTTCTGAACTACAGTTCGGCTGACGCCGAACTGTTTTTTTGTGCTATGATATCCTGATGAACAGGAGTGTCTTAACATGAAAAACTGGATTTACCCAATCATGGTAGTTGTTGCAGCAAGCTGTTACGGTGTTCTTTCCACCATTATCAAAGTGGCGATGAAGAACGGTTTTACAGCGGCTGAAGCAGTTACCAGTCAATATTTTGTGGGCTTCTTTTTAGCTGCCCTCTTATTTGCAGTTACCCAGCGTAAAATCCCGCGTCTTCGCGGCTGGAAAATACTCGCCTTATCCGGTGCTTGTACAGCAGCCACCGGAACAGTCTATGGGCAATCACTTGAATATTTGCCCGCTTCTCTTGCAGTCGTTTTGCTTTTTCAATTCACATGGCTCGGCATGTTTTTAGATTGCATCGTCAAACGTAGATGGCTGAAACGCGCCGAAACCCTCTCTCTTGTTTTATTATTCGGCGGAACATTGCTTGCCGCTGGAGTGATTGACGCGGACCTCAGCGCAATTGCATGGCAAGGATGGGCTTGGGGAATTGGAGCGGCATTCTGCTTTTCTGCCTTCATGTTCGTTAACGGCAAAACCGTCGAAGGCTTGGACATGACCACACGGCTTTTCTACGTTTCGCTTTTTGCAGCAATCGTTGTCGGCATGATCCAGACACCGGAAATCGTCTGGAACGGCCGTCTTTTCTCTGAAGGATTATGGATTTACGGATTATTGCTCGGGTTTTTCGGCATCGTCATGCCGATCTACTTTTTCTCCATCGCAGTTCCTCATACCGGATCCGGCCTAGCATCCATTTTGAGCGCTATGGAATTACCGGTCGCTATTATTGCCTCGGTGCTGATTTTAAGCGAAACACTAACGGTTCTCCAAATTGTTGGGATTGGCGTCATTTTAGTCGGAATGGTGCTGCCAAGCCTGTTTAACCGCACACCGAAAATAGTCGAAACTGTCCATTAAGCCCGCGCTCAGCGGGCTTTTTATGTTTACCATTGCCTTAAAAAGGAATAACAGGACTATCACCTAAAATTAAAGGAGTGGAATGCATGAATCAATCTGAACTGAAGCAGCAGGCCTTGAATATTTTGGAAGATAGTCTTGTCGGTGTCTTATCAACAGTCAAAGACAATAAACCGCATTCACGTTACATGACATTTTTCCATGACGAATTTACGTTGTACACACCGACAAGTAAGAAAACCCAAAAAGTCGACGAACTCGAAAACAACCCGAACGCACACATCCTTCTTGGCTATGAAGGCGAAGGCGTAGGAGATGCATTCTTGGAAATCGAAGGACAAATGGGCATGCATGATGACCCAGGCATGATCGACAAAGTCTGGAATGACCACTTAAAAGGCTGGTTTACAGGTCCAGACGATCCGAACCTTCTCATACTGGCAATCAAACCAACGCGTGTGCGCTTGATGAATAAAAAAGGCGAAGATCCACAAACAATCGAATTGTAACGATAAAAACGGCTCGAATTCTCGAGCCGTTTTTACGTGTTCAAAATTTGGCGCAAGCCTTCGCGGTTGAATAATAAATCTTCCAATGTATAAGAATCGAGCACAGCTAAGTATGCTTCAAGCGCTTTACCAAGCACTCCCCGCAACCCGCATACCGGTGTAATTGGACAGCGGTTATGCTCCCGGTCGAAGCATTCCACCAAATGAAAGTCATCTTCCATTTTCCGCACAACTGTGCCGACATTGATATTCTGCGGCAAATCTGCCAATCGGATCCCCCCGCCGCGTCCGCGCACGGTGTGGATATAACCGGCTTTTCCGAGTTCGAACGTCACTTTCATCAAATGATTTTTCGAAATTTGGTACGCATCGGAAATTTCTTGTATCGTCGATAATTTATCATCTTGTTTCGAGCCTAAATACAGCAACACTCGCAACGAATAATCGGTGTACATTGTCAGTCTCATTTTCTCACCTTCCCCGCTTCCCCATTATACCCATTAAGCATTAGAGCGAAAAGAATTCCGGATTGCTGCCTCGTTTAGGGATTTCACTGTGGGATTCAAATTTCTCCAGCTCCAACGTGTGACTTTTTCGTGAAGTCAAATGTGTCTATATTTAAAAGATGTATTTTAAATATATCTTTTAACGAACAAGGGGTATATAGTCGAGGTATAGAAAAGAAAAGGAGCGATTGACAATGTTATCTGTAGAAACAAGATCCATTATTAAAGCAACAGTCCCTGTATTAGCGGAACGTGGCACAGCGATTACTACGGTCTTTTACAAAAATATGTTCGAAGCGCATCCAGAACTTTTAAATATCTTCAATCATTCAAATCAGGCACAAGGTCGTCAGCAGGCCGCACTCGCTAATACGGTTTACGCGGCAGCGGTGCATATCGATAATTTAGAAGCCATTCTTCCGGCAGTAGTGCAAATCGCCAATAAACACGTCAGTCTTGGTGTAAAAGCGGAACATTATCCAATTGTTGGCGAATTTCTGTTGAAAGCCATCAAAGAAGTTTTAGGCGATGCTGCAACAGATGAGATCATCAATGCGTGGGGAGAAGCATACGGCGTTATTGCCGCAGCGTTTATCGGTGTTGAAAATGATATGTATGAAAAAGTGGAAAGCCAGGAAAACGGCTGGAAATTTTTCAAAGACTTTATCGTTGTGCGCAAAGTGAAAGAAAGCGACAACATCACTTCGTTTTATTTAAAACCAGCAGACGGCTCAAAAGTACCTGCTTACCAGCCAGGTCAATACATTTCACTTCGTTTGGCAATTCCAGGTGAGAAATATTTATTCAACCGGCAGTACAGTTTATCGCAGGCAACAAGAGAAGACGAATTCCGCATTTCTGTTAAGCGTGAAGCGGATCATGACCCGAACGGCCGTGTTTCTGTTTTTCTACACGAAGAAGTAAATAGCAGCGACCGCATAGAAGTCAGTGCCCCAGCAGGTGAATTTGTCTTAAACACAGACAAACAATCGCCCGTGGCATTTATCAGCGGCGGTGTCGGTATCACGCCAATGATGAGCATGTTCGAAACCGTAGCCACATTGACTCCTGCGCGTCCAACCACTTTCTTGCACGCCGCACGCAATGAATCATTGCATGCATTTGATCAAGATATCCGAAAATACGCAGCGATGATGGACAATGCACGCTATCAAACGCTTTATTCGGATGAGCCCTCTGGCTATATCACACGTGAACTTCTTGCAGAATGCGTCGATGTAACGGGCGACGTCTATGTGTGCGGCCCTGTCCCATTCATGGAAGCGATGATCCAGGAACTTCGTTCACTTGGCATGAACGAAGACCAAATTCATTTTGAATTTTTCGGTCCCGCTGTAGCGTTGCAGACTGTTTAACTCGTTAAAAAGAATTTACCTATATATATTGAACTAAAGAAAAGTCATATTGAAAATCGCTCCGGTCGCTTTGGGCATGACTCCCACAATGAGCCGAGAAAAACACTCGTCTCATTGCTCCGTCTAGCCCCTTGACGCGCCTCCGCTAAGATTTCTCTCGATATGGAACAAAAAACATGTGCTCCTTAGCTGTTTTTTATTGATTAGTTTATCTAATAAATAAAGCTTGGCCTACTGCTTTTATCAGCGGTAGGCCAAGCTTTTTTATGTGTCATTTTTCTACTCAGCAGCCATTGCCTGTTTTAGAAATTCCAAGCGATTGCCGAATGGATCGGCTACGAAAAATCGGGTGCTTCCCGGAATGCTTGTATCATCCTTTACCGAAATGCCGTTTTTCGTCAGATGCGCCTTTAAGTCATCAAATCCTTCTACAACAAACGCCGGATGCGCTTTTTTAGCCGGTTGGAAAGGTTCTTCCACACCAACATGTAGTTGAAATCCAGGAAATTCAAACCAAGCGCCGCCCCTCCCTTGCAGAGATTCGGGCTTTTTCAATTCTGTCATCCCTAATATTCCCCCATAAAAATTACGCGCTTCTTTCTCGCAGCCTTTTGGTCCCGTCACTTGCACATGATCTATCTTCTTAATTGCGAACACCATTCCGCTTCCTCCCTTAATCTATCTGTCCTTAAAAAGCTCTCATCTTATAGTTTCGCTTTTGTGTTTTGCAAATCCTTCCCCCTTCCCATAGCATATAAAAAAAGGAGTGACGCCTGATGGCTTTTCCGCAGCAGTTAAAATATGCGCTCGCCGCTCAATCCGTCTTGGTCGACCGGAATCCGCACCAAGCGTTTTCGTCTGATATTCCCCATTTAATCGACGAATTAAAAAAATGGGCACAAACCGATAATGACGGTGTCGCCATTTCTTATTTCTTCCGCCAATACGCGTTGTTCGTTTCCGCCCAATTTGATTTACTGGCGCACAAAAATGCTTATTTCGCTTGTTCTTGGAAGGAATTGAAATTCGATCGCAGCTTCAATTACGGTTTCCATTTACTTCAGACGCATGTATCCTCTGAGTTTTATACACCCATTCAAGCTCATCAGCGCCATGAAGCAATGCATTTTGTGCTTGTTGAACAAATTGATTCACTTATCCGAGAGTTTCGCCGGCATGCCAAAATCTCACCGATTATCTTATGGGAAAATGTGCTGGGCTCCATCATTTGGCTTTATGCCGGAATTGAGCGATCCAATCCCAGAAGAGCGGCAGAAGATCTCGACTGGCTTCTCGAGTCGTCGAATTGGCATCCGATCAAGACATCTTATTTACATAAATTGCTTGGAGATGCCTCGCTCGCTCGCGCCGTTTCCGGTCCGCTCCGCAAAACATGCTGCCTTTACAAGGAATTGCCTGAGTTCGGAGTTTGCACGTTTTGTCCGCAGCCAAATTAAAAGCTCCAGCGCAGTTGGACTGCGCTGGAGCTTGTCGTTTACACTTCGAATACGGCGTGAAGAATTTTACCGGGATCGTTGTTCATCAGATTTTTATAGACACAGCTTTTCGGCTTGTCTGAAAGCGATTTGGCGAATGATTTAGCATGTTCAGGGTCTCCCACAACATGCACTTCTTCCCATTTGCGCTCTTTTTTCAACTTTTCAATCTTGCTGCCCATATCTTTGTAGAAGCGTTCTAAATTTTCTCTTAAGCGGTGGTCTAGTTCATCAACCGGACTGCCGCCACCGCTGCCCCCAATTACTGGACTATTGCCTCCAGCAGCACCGCCTCCGACGGATCCCGCACCTTGCGTGCCTGCGCGCCCTTGAATGCGGCCAGAGCTGCGAACGCCTTTTTGTTCAGTCCAGACTTCAAGACCTGAATCGAACTCATAAAAGAATTCTTCATTGACGATGCCCATCGATGTATCCAAGACACGAATTCCTTTCAAGCTAGGCAAGACCACTCCTGCATATGGGTAAGCTTTATACATATATCTCAGTTGATCCAATTGCGGTGTTTCTTCCCAATGGAAATTGTTTTTCACCGGAATTTGAACATAGCGCACCCACCATAAATCTTCATGTGGAGAAGCGAAAATGACAACGCCTTTTAATAAACCCCCTTGGTGGTCCGTAATTTCACGTTCTACTTTTTTCTTTAATTCTCTATAAGCATTGAGTTCTTTCTCATTATTTGACGCTGTAAGGTATTCATCAAGTCTTTTTAAGCCGTTTTTTAAATGGATTTTCCAAGCGCCGTTCTGGGCTTCTGAATCTGTCGGATTGGTATTAAGATAAATACTCAGTACACAGCGATCGTCACAACGAAACGCCTTCAACTCCTGAATTTCATCGTATAATGTCATATAATCCTCATCCTCCTTAAAATCCGTGCTATTTAACTCCTTACCCTAAGAGTTCTACATTAAACTGTACAACCCTTCTTTTTTTTCATTATTCAGATGTTTAAATACTCTTTTATGAGGTAAACAAAGAGTGCAATGAAAATTAAAGGAGAGTGTAAAAAATGGAAAATGTAGACAAAAAAGTAGATGACAAGTTAAAGAATTTTGACAACGAAAAGAAAGAAGAAATCTTAGCTAATTTTGATCATTTTAAAAATTACTTAGGATCTAAAGTCGAAATCGGCGAAAAAATGGGATTGAGCGAAGAACGTTTAGCTCAAATCACTGAAAAAGTTGCTGGATACTTGGCTAAAAACGAAGAGCCTAAAAACCGCGAAGAGCATTTGCTGCAAGAATTATGGAAAGTCGGCGACAAAGAACAACAACATATGCTGGCTCATATGATTCTTCGTATGGTTCAGAAAGACTCGTAAGACCAACGACACTTCATTAAGTGTTAAATGAATCCACTAATTTCAAGCCGCTTTTTACTCTGAATAAGAGTAAGAAGCGGCTTTTATTTTGAGCTTTCATTCCGTTAATTGCCTTTTTCCATTACCGCAAAATAATTTTCTTCATCATCCGCAAAGTTAAAAACGCGTCCCATCGGCATATCTACAATTTCTCCGACAGTTACACCCTTCTCAGATAACTCGCTGAACAATTGGTCGAGATTATCACTGAAAAACATCAACGAAGGTGTATCCAGATTTACTTCCGGTGACATCTTCGCGACGAACTCTTTATCGTGCAAAATAATAGTGGTTTCCGAGCCTTTATTTGGAGCAATTTCAATCCACCTGAAGCCCTCACCGTTATTTTCTTCTGAAACAATTACAAAACCCATATTTTCCGTCCAAAAGTTCACAGCTTTATCTTGATCGTTGACATACAACATTATTTGCCCAATTTTTGTGATCATTGACTCGGCAACTCCTTCCGTTCAAATTTCCCCATCCGTATACCAATTCTTGAACTGCAAGAAAAACCCTTCATAACTGAAGAAATAATTTCAAAAAAAGTCGAGCATGAAATCATTTCGATTCCATACTCGACTGACTATACTTGTTCGGATATATGAGCAGGTTGCTTTTCAAACAATTGGAACATCCAATAATAAATACCGCCGCTGGCGAATGCCAGGATCGCCAAAATGGAAAACGTCCAGCCAAAGCCGAACCACGCCGTCATCGGAATCGAGATCGGCGCAATCATACGCCCTATCGTATACCTCATGCTGGCTGCGGCAAAATATTGACCGCGCATATCTTCTGGCGCCAGTTTCGAGATGAAACTTTGCTGCACGCCGACCACCATCAATTCAGCAAACGTAAAGACGGCCATCGCCAAAACGAACATCCAGAACCATGACGTAATCGGGAAAATCAGCATCGAAATGCCGTAAAGAATCGCCGACATGAAAAACACCCATTTCTCCCGGAAGCGGGTCATCCACCTCGTAATGATGACGGTGAACAAGGCCACCAGCAAGCCGTTTTCCGACAATAGCACCCCGAAAGATGTCTCGCCTGTCACGTTCAGTTCGCTTCCCATGAACGCCGCTATGTTCTGTACATCAATCGTTTCTTTCAGATATACCGGAATCAACAAGTCCAGCTGCATAAAGGTTTGCGCACCCAAAATGCCGGCAATGACGAATAGCAAGAACAGCTTGTCTTTAAAGATGACGCCGTATTCCTTCACTTGCTTCGCGACAGCTCCCATAACACCGACAGATTCTTCTTGCTGCCATTTGTCTATAACGCTCTGTGGCAATGTTTCGTTGGTATAGAGCCTTAACACGGTCCCGAGAACCATCGAAATCACTGCTACAACTAATAGCAATTCAAAACGGTACGAGAAGAATAGTATGGCTCCGAATAGCGGTCCAACCACTACCGCGATATTTAAAGTAGTGTAAAAAATGGCAAAAACGTCACTTCTGTATTTTTCAGGAATGACATCCGCAATCATGGCTTGGCTCGCTGGCCAGTAAAGCGAGCCGCCCATGCCCGCTATCGTAAAGGCGATAAACCCAAGCATTGGCGACTCCAGCCAAGGTGAGTTGGCATACGCGAATAGCAAAAATGCCAGCCCTTGCCCGATAGATGCCACAACGAGCATTGTTCGCCGGCCGAATCTGTCTGCACAATAACCGCCCACTAAATTAGCAGCGACAGAAAACACTTGCGACAGGACAAGGAGCAACCCCGCCATGCTTTTCCCGAATTCTTCCGCAAAGTAAATGGCGAGGAATGGAAATACCATCCAATAACTGGTGTTCATGAAAAATTCGCCGACAAGGCGAACTTTCAAATTTCGGTTCCAATCTCTAATCTTCATTTATCAATTCCCCGCGTTCTCTTTTCTCTTTTCCATTGGTCATCAGCTGATGACTTCAAGTAGTTTATAGCTCAAGCAAATATCGATCATTAACTCTTTCCGCTCTTTGGCAAATTGAATCACTAAACGTTCATGGTCCCGTTCAATAATTTCTCCTGCGCCGAAAACTCGATGCCGCACAGTCGCACCCACTTCGAGCTCACTGCCTTGTTGAACGGCATTCGGATTGTCCGGCACTTTTACTTTCACCGGCTGCTGCGCTTTTGCAGGAGCGCGTCTGATGGGTGGTTTTGCTGCAACCGCTACGTCGCGCACTTCGTCGACAAAGCGGGATTCGCTGTCATAGGAAATCAGTTCAAGGTGTTTTTTGGCTCGCGTCATTCCTACATAAAACAGTCGGCGCGCTTCTTCCAAAAGATTCGGTTGTTCCGTGTCTTCTTCTGTCGGAATGATGCCTTCTACAAGGTCGATCATATACACCCGGTCGAATTCCAACCCTTTTGAGCTGTGGAATGTCGAAAGCGTCAGCATGTCATCTGTTTTTTCACCTTTTGCAGCTTGCGTAACTTGTTCTAATTCCTTCAACCGTTTTGCGAATTCCATCATGCTTTCAAGCGGAGCCGCAATTTGCTCCAGCGTAATCAAAATCTGCTCCAAGTATTGCAGCCGCATGCCGAATTTCTCAGCTCGGCTCGCAAGCATTTGATCGTAGCCCAATTCTGCCCGAATCGTGCGAATGACTTTCAGCGGCTTCATGCTTTTCAACGCTTCAAACCATTTTTTCTGTTCGCCTAAAATACGAATCTGATAATCCTTCAAGGTGATGTTGCGATTGATGTCATCAAAGGCATTGGTCTCTGAAGGTTTCATCTTGCTCATAAATTTCAACTGGCTGCCTGACCAATAGGCATTGGTTTTTGAAGCGATTTTCGAATAAATATCGATGCGTTCCGGCTTTAAGCTGAACCGCATAAAATTGAGCATGTCTTCGACAATCCAATGCGAGAAAAAGCGATTGTCCGCGTCTTTCATGTAAAACGGGATGCCCAACCGGTCCAATTCACTCATCAATAATGTAGAAGATGAATTATTGCGGTACAAAATCGCGACTTCACCGAAATTATCGAGCTCTTTCAATTCCTTCATCAGGTATTTGAATTGGGCGTCTTCAGAAGCCAGTCGCTTGATGACAATCGGCTCGCCGTCTTCTTGTTTCGTGAACATGTTTTTATCGTGGCGTTTCTTATTGGTTTTGATGAATAAATTCGCAGC
>JBFEIJ010000006.1:0-68109 GCA_041553775.1 Planococcus sp. (in: firmicutes) | reverse complement strand
GCTCGAGAGAATTTACGCGCGCTCGAGAGAATTTACGCGCGCTCGAGAGAATTTACGCGCGCTCGGGAGAATTTACGCGCGCTCGAGAGAATTTACGCGCGCTCGAGAGAATTTACGCGCGCTCGGGAGAATTTACGCGCGCTCGAGAGAATTTACGCGCGATCGAGAGAATTTACGCGCGCTCGGGAGAATTTACGCGCGCTCGAGAGAATTTACGCGCGCTCGAGGAGATTTACGTGCGCTCAACAAGAATCCACCCACGCGTATAAAGAATTCTCCCAGTCTTTGCGATGAAGGTCGCATTGCGCGTCGAATTTCGTTATAATGAGAGAAAATTCAATGTTGGTAATAAGAAGGATGGAAGCCCATGCCGAAATACGTGCACTACATCATTATCATTCTTTGCATCGTACTAATTTTCTTCCTTTACAATAAAGCGCTTGGTTCGATTCCGTTTCTGATCTTGTCGTTTTACTTGTTTTTTTTCGGCTGGATGCAACTAAAGGACAGAAAAAAGAAAACACGGTAGCGGAGCGCACCGACTTTGTATATAATGAATTAAGTTAAGATAGTAGAAGGGACGTGCACAGATTGAAATTACGCGAATTATCTAGAGACGAACTAATCGAAGAGTCATTTGTTGACTTAACATATGCAATGCTCGAAGAAACGCACGAAACAAAAACATACGCTGAGCTTATTACAGAAATCGAGAACTTGCTTGGCCTTTCAAAAGAGGAAATGAAAGCTCGCCTTGTTCAGTTCTATACGGATATGAACATTGACGGCCGCTTCTTGATCCTTGGCGAAAACCGTTGGGGCTTGCGTGAATGGTACCCGGTTGAGCAGATCGAAGAAGAATCTGCACCAACTGTTAAAGCGCGCAAGAAGAAAGCCAAAGTTTCAGATGACGAAGGTTTCGACGACCTTGACTTGGAACTTGATGACGAATTGGAATTTGATGACTTTGATGAAGACGACGACGATGACGATGATGACGTAGAAGTTGCACCTGAAGATGATTTATTGAAATCACCTGAAGCAGGCGCTGTCGATTACGATGACGATGACGAAGAAGATGTTAACGTACTTGTCGAAGACATGGACGGCAATATCATCGACGAAGAAGACGATGAAGATGAAGATGACGACGAGGATTTAGAGTAGTCTGAACATTTTTTTACCTTGACTTATGAGGCTGGACTGGATAAGATTTTATTGGGCTCCTTAAAATTAGGAGAAATGATTCGTACAGTCTACGCGCTCCCCCTGCACCTCGCAGGCGGAGCGCTTTTTATTTTTTTTATAATCGGAGGAGGAATAGAGTATGACAAAGTATATATTTGTAACCGGTGGAGTTGTATCTTCGCTTGGTAAAGGGATTACCGCCGCTTCACTTGGGCGTTTGCTGAAAAACAGAGGATTAAAGGTGACAATCCAGAAATTTGATCCATACATCAACATCGACCCCGGCACGATGAGCCCATACCAACACGGAGAAGTTTACGTGACAGACGATGGCGCGGAAACGGATTTGGATTTGGGCCATTACGAGCGTTTTATTGACATCAATTTGAATAAATACTCGAACGTGACGACAGGGAAAGTCTACTCGACTGTGATCCAGAAAGAACGCCGCGGCGATTATTTGGGCGGCACTGTTCAAGTAATTCCGCACATCACGAACGAAATCAAAGACCGTTTGTTGCGTGCCGCTAAAACGGCGCAAGCAGACGTGGTCATTACGGAAATCGGCGGTACGGTAGGCGATATCGAATCGTTGCCATTCCTTGAAGCGATCCGTCAAATGAAATCAGATCTTGGCCGTGACGAAGTAATGTACATTCACTGTACGTTGATTCCGTATTTGGGTGCTGCAAAAGAAATGAAAACAAAACCGACTCAGCATAGCGTGAAAGAATTGCGCAGCCTCGGTATTCAACCGAACTTGATTGTCGTGCGCACGGAACATCCAGTACCGCAAGACATGAAAGACAAAATTGCGTTATTCTGCGACATCAAGGCAGAAGAAGTAATCGAATCGCGTGACGTAGATGTGATTTACGAAATGCCGCTTCGCTTGCAAGAGCAGAACATGGACCAAATCGTTCTTGATCATTTCGGCATCGAAGCACCAGAAGCAGACATGACTGAATGGAACCAATTGGTGGATAAAGTGAAGTCATTGACTAAATCGGTGCGCATCGGTTTGGTTGGGAAATACGTAGAACTTCAAGATGCGTACATTTCTGTAGTAGAAGCAATGAAGCATGCAGGTTTTGCATTCGACTCGGAAATTGAAGTGGAATGGATCAATGCAGAACACATCAATGCTGACAACGTGGCAGAGAAATTGCAAAACGTTGATGGCATCTTGATCCCTGGTGGATTCGGTGACCGCGGCGTTGAAGGTAAAATTGCCGCAACGCAATATGCCCGTGAAAATAAAGTGCCATTCTTCGGAATTTGCCTAGGTATGCAATTGGCATCTGTGGAATTCGCACGCACAATGATGGACATGAAAGATGCGCATTCTTCAGAACTGAATCCGAAGACGCCGTATCCAGTTATCGATTTATTGCCTGAACAAAAAGACATCGAAGATTTGGGCGGCACGCTCCGTCTTGGCTTGTACCCAGCGAAATTACAGCCAGGCTCGAAAGCGCACGAAGCATACGGTGAAGAATTGGTGTATGAACGCCATCGTCACCGTTACGAATTCAATAACGAATACCGCGAGCAATTTGAAGCGGCTGGCTTTAAATTCTCCGGTACTAGCCCGGATGGCCGTCTAGTGGAAATTATCGAGCTTGAAGACCACCCTTGGTTCCTAGCTTGCCAGTTCCACCCGGAATTCATCTCTCGCCCAACACGTCCGCAGCCTCTATTCAGAGAGTTTATCCGCGCGTCGCTTGGCGAATAAGAAAGAAGCTTTTAAAACCTTTCCGAAATATTTCGGAAAGGTTTTTTTAATAGCATTAACAACTGTACGCAAACTTGCGATCTTTTTTATAGACAGGACGTCTTTATTTAACGAACCAGGACAATGGCATGTAGAATATATTACCCAAATTTAGTAAGATGAACATAATGTAGGGAAGGGATTGAGGGGTCTTGAAAACGATACTGATAGTCGATGACCAAGCCGGGATTCGTCTTTTGTTGAACGAAGTATTTAAAAAAGAAGGATTTCATACCTTGATGGCTGCAAACGGGCCCCAGGCTTTAAAGCAGGCGGAGGAAACTCCCCCGGATATTGTGCTATTGGATATGAAAATTCCTGGCATGGACGGCATTGAAATCCTGAAGAACTTGAAAAAGATGCGTGAGGATATCAAAGTAATCATGATGACAGCTTACGGCGAGCTGGATGTCATCAAAGAATCGATGGTTAGCGGGGCATGTTGTTATTACACAAAACCGTTCGATGTCTTTGAAATGCGCGATGCTGTAAAGGAAATGTTAACAGACTGATATATGCTAAAGTGGCGAAAGTAAGCTGATTTTGGTATAGTATAAAGGATATTCGGATAGAGTCACAGCTGAGGAGGAAATTTGCAATGGCATTGGTTTCAATGAAAGATATGATGATTAAAGGTAAAAAAGAGGGCTATGCAATCGGCCAATTCAATTTAAATAACCTTGAGTTTACTCAAGCAATCTTAAAAGCTGCACAAGAGGAAAATTCGCCGGTAATTCTAGGCGTATCTGAAGGCGCAGCTCGTTATATGGGCGGATTCACTACGGTTGTCCATATGGTGAAAGGCTTGATGCACGACTATAAAATCACTGTTCCTGTAGCGATCCACCTTGACCACGGATCAAGCTTTGAAAAATGCAAAGAGGCGATTGACGCCGGCTTCACTTCTGTGATGATCGATGCATCCCACCATCCGTTCGAAGAAAACGTAGAAACGACAAAACAAGTTGTAGAATACGCGCACAAGAACAATGTTTCTGTTGAAGCAGAACTTGGGATCGTCGGCGGACAGGAAGATGACGTGATCGCGGATGGCGTTACTTATGCTGATCCTCAAGAATGCAAAGCGCTTGTCGACCAAACCGGCATCGATTGCTTGGCGCCAGCACTTGGTTCTGTACACGGTCCTTATAAAGGCGAACCAAACCTTGGCTTTAAAGAAATGGAAGAAATTTCTCAGTTATGTGACGTTCCATTGGTCCTTCACGGAGGAACAGGAATTCCGACAAAAGATATTCAACGCGCAGTTTCATTAGGCACGTCGAAAATCAACGTCAACACGGAAAGCCAAATCGCTTCGGCTAAAGCTGTACGTGAAGCATTGGCGAAAGATGCTGAAATGTATGACCCGCGCAAATATTTGACACCAGCTCGCGATGCAATCCAAGCGACAGTGGCAGGCAAAATGCGTGAGTTCGGAAGTTCAGGCAAAGCATAAAAGCGTAACAACATAAATCTTACATGATGGATGAAAGAGAGAAGCGTCCGATAGGTCTCTTCTCTCTTTTCCATAAACCAGGAGGAACAGTAAATGAAATTTTTTATCGATACAGCAAACTTTGAAGAAATTAAAGAAGCACACGCGTGGGGGATTCTTTCAGGCGTAACAACAAACCCATCATTAGTAGCGAAAGAGAAAAACGTTTCTTTCCACGACCGCTTAAAAGAAATCGCAGCATTAGTCGATGGTTCAATCAGCGGCGAAGTTATCGCACTTGATGCAGAAGGCATGATCGAAGAAGGTCGCGAACTTGCAGCGCTTGCTCCGAACATCACAGTTAAATTGCCGATGACTCCAGACGGCTTGAAAGCTTGTGCGGTATTAGCGAGCGAAGGCAAAAAAGTTAACGTAACGTTAATCTTCAGTGCAAACCAAGCCCTATTAGCGGCACGTGCGGGAGCGGCATACGTATCGCCATTCCTTGGACGTCTCGACGATATCGGTCATAACGGCATGGACTTAATCTCAACTATTTCAGAAATCTTTGCAATCCACGACATTAAGACAGAAATCATCGCAGCTTCAATCCGCCATCCACAACACGTAACAGATGCGGCATTGAACGGTGCACATATCGGCACGATGCCAATCAAAGTAATGGAGCAAATGTTTAAACACCCATTAACGGATAAAGGAATCGAAGCATTCCTTGCAGATTGGGAAAAGCGTACAGCTGAATAATAGCGCATTGCGCATCTGCGTTCAGCGATTATTTCTAAGCCGGTGAATGTTAGAAGAACCAATCGTACTTTTAGAGGGCAGGGGCTGTAAAAGCACCTGCTTTTCGGAAGTATGGCAAAGGAGAATTTACATTAATGGATGTATATAAAATTAAAGGCGGTAAACGCTTAACAGGTACGATCAAAGTAAACGGGGCGAAAAACAGTGCAGTAGCATTGATTCCCGCATCAATATTGGCGAATTCCCCGGTGGAAATTGAAGGCTTGCCGGAAATTTCAGACGTGTGGACATTGAAAAACATTTTAGAAGAAATCGGTGGAGAAGTAACTTTTGAAGACGGCACTATGAACATCGATCCGACGAAAATGATCGACATGCCTTTACCGAACGGCAACGTGAAAAAATTGCGCGCTTCTTATTATATGATGGGTGCAATGCTTGGTCGTTTTAAACATGCGGCAATCGGGCTTCCTGGCGGATGTTTCTTAGGTCCTCGCCCAATCGATCAACACATCAAAGGTTTCGAAGCTTTGGGTGCGAAAGTAACAAACGAACACGGTGCGATTTACTTGCGTGCAGATGAGCTTAAAGGCGCAAAAATCTATTTGGATGTTGTCAGCGTAGGCGCAACGATCAATATCATGTTGGCGGCAGTTCTAGCAACAGGGCAAACGGTCATTGAAAACGCGGCAAAAGAGCCGGAGATCATCGACGTTGCAACATTGTTAACGAATATGGGCGCAAAAATCAAAGGTGCAGGAACGAACGTGATCCGCATTGACGGTGTTGAAGAGCTTCATGGCACCAACCATACTATCATTCCTGACCGCATCGAAGCGGGTACGTTCATGATTATGGCAGCTGCAATCGGCGACGGCATTACCATTGATAATGTAATTCCTTTCCATATGGAAGCATTAACAGCGAAACTTCGCGAAATGGGCGTAGATGTCCAAGAAGGCGAAGAATCGATTTACATTCCGAAACCGGAACAATTAACGGCAATCGATGTGAAAACATTGGTGTATCCAGGTTTTGCAACAGATCTACAACAACCTTTCTCCGCTTTAATGACGCAAGCAACGGGTTCATCGATGATTACAGATACGATTTACTCAGCGCGTTTTAAACACATTGACGAATTCCGTCGCATGGGCGCAAGCGGACGTGTTGAAGGTCGTGCGGCTATCGTTACAGGGCCAACGCCATTAACAGCTGCGTCAGTTGTGGCATCTGATCTTCGTGCAGGAGCGGCTTTGGTGATTGCTGGTTTGATGGCACAAGGTGAAACGGAAATTCGTGAAATTTACCACATCGAACGCGGCTATTCGAAAATTATCGATAAGCTTCAGGGACTGGGTGCAGATATTCGCAGAGAGACGATTGATCCGTCTTCGAGTGAAAAATCTGACCAGAACCAAACGGCAAATTGATTTCTTTTTAGCTGATTGAATTATGCTAAAATTAGAATGATTGAGTTATAGCTGAACGGGAGGAATCGATCTAATGGAACGAAGTTTATCGATGGAATTAGTGCGAATTACAGAAGCTGCTGCAATTGCTTCATCTAAATGGATGGGGCGTGGCTTGAAAATCGAAGCGGATGATGCTGCGACGACAGCAATGCGCAATGTGTTTGATACGATTCCAATGCGTGGAGTTGTCGTAATTGGCGAAGGCGAAATGGACGAAGCGCCAATGCTTTACATTGGTGAAGAGCTCGGTACAGGCCAAGGACCAGAAGTCGACGTTGCGGTGGATCCTCTTGAAGGAACAAACATCTTAGCTGCTGGCGGCTGGAATGCCTTAGCTGTATTAGCAATCGCTGACCGTGGAAACTTGCTGAATGCTCCAGATATGTACATGGATAAAATTGCAGTAGGACCTGAATCCGTTGGTAAAATCGACATTAATGCCCCAGTGATTGATAACCTTCGGGCTGTCGCGAAAGCGAAAAACAAAAACATTGAAGATGTGGTCGCAACAATTTTTGACCGCCCGCGCCATAAAGACATCATCGATCAGATCCGTGCCGCAGGTGCGCGCATTAAATTGATGGGAGATGGCGATGTAGCGGGAGCGATCAACACAGCTTTCGATAAAACCGGCGTCGATATCCTATTCGGCATCGGGGGAGCCCCTGAAGGCGTTATCGCTGCAGTCGGGTTGAAATGCCTCGGCGGCGAACTTCAAGGGAAACTGCTTCCGCAAAACGAAGAAGAAGCACAGCGCTGTAAAGACATGGGAATCGACGTCAATAAAGTTCTGATGATGGATGATCTTGTCAAAGGCGACGATGCGATTTTTGCGGCTACAGGCGTAACAGACGGTGAGTTGCTGCGCGGCGTTCAATTTAAAGGCGCTTTTGCAGAAAGTCACACACTAGTCATGCGCGCGAAATCTGGTACGGTCCGCTTTGTTGAAGGCCGTCACAGCTTAAAGAAGAAACCAAATCTTGTGATGAACGATTAACTTTCATACTTCAAATTGAGTCCGGCTTCTTGCCGGACTCCTTCTTTAAAATCTTTCCGTACTTTCAACGTACAATCCTCAAAATAGCTTCTTAAATAAATGAATAAGAGTGGTGTCCCATTAATGACGACAATAACAATTTCCGCATTGGAAAACATGACGCTAAAAGAACTTTATAATTTAGCGAAAGAATACAAATTGACCAATTACAGCAAACTGACGAAAAAAGAATTGATTTTCGCGATTCTAAAAACGCGTGCAGAGCAAGAAGGTTTCTTCTTTATGGAAGGTGTCTTAGAAATCATCCAGTCGGAAGGCTTCGGCTTCCTGCGCCCGATTAACTATTCACCAAGCTCACAAGACATCTACATTTCAGCTTCCCAAATTCGTAGATTCGATTTACGTAACGGTGATAAAGTTTCCGGAAAAGTGCGCCCGCCAAAAGAAAACGAGCGCTATTTCGGATTATTGCAAGTGGAAGCGGTTAACGGAGAAGACCCGGAAGTTGCAAAAGAACGTGTCCATTTCCCTGGCTTGACGCCGCTTTATCCGGACCGCCACATTAAATTGGAAACGACGCCGGACCACTTGTCGACACGTATCATGGATCTTGTGGCGCCAGTTGGATTCGGTCAACGCGGATTGATCGTGGCTCCACCAAAAGCAGGCAAGACGATGTTGTTGAAGGAAATCGCAAATTCGATTACGACCAATCACCCTGATGCCGAATTGATTGTCTTATTAATCGACGAACGTCCGGAAGAAGTAACGGATATTGAGCGTTCAGTAGATGCGGATGTCGTATCTTCAACGTTTGATGAAGTGCCGGAAAATCATGTCAAAGTGGCGGAACTCGTATTAGAGCGCGCGATGCGTCTTGTCGAGCATAAACGCGATGTTGTTATCTTGATGGACTCGATCACTCGCCTGGCGCGAGCATATAACTTGGTCATTCCACCTAGCGGGCGTACACTATCGGGAGGAATAGACCCAGCAGCATTCCACCGGCCAAAACGCTTTTTCGGAGCTGCGCGCAATATCGAAGAAGGCGGAAGCTTGACGATATTGGCGACAGCGTTGATCGATACCGGATCTCGCATGGACGAAGTGATTTACGAAGAATTCAAAGGCACCGGCAACATGGAGCTGCATCTCGATCGCAGTTTAGCGGAACGCCGCATTTTCCCGGCACTCGATATACGCCGTTCAGGAACGCGGAAAGAAGAATTGCTGCTTAACCCGGAACAGCTTGAGAAATTGTGGTCGATCCGCAAGACATTCTCAGATTCCCACGATTTTGGCGAGCGTTTCTTGAAAAAGCTAGGCAAAACGAAAACAAACGAAGAATTTTTCGAGCTGTTAAACAGCGAAATGAAAGCACATCGTGGCAATAAAAAGATGATCTAAATGCTTGCAAAAGCAAGTGAAACTTGATATGATTATGAAAGTGAATCAATACATGACTATTGCATATATGGCCTAAAGAGCCATGTAAGGCAATAGCAAAATAGATTATGAACTCTGTTCCAGATGGTTCAGGGCGAGAGGAGAAAAACACATGAAAACAGGTATTCATCCAGATTACAAACAAGCAACAGTAACTTGCTCTTGCGGCAACAGCTTCACTACAGGTTCTGTAAAAGAGAACATCAACGTCGAGCTTTGCTCTGAGTGCCACCCATTCTACACTGGACGCCAGAAATTCGCTGCTGCAGATGGTCGCGTAGACCGTTTCAACAAAAAATACGGCATCAAAGAAGAAATCAACGAGTAAGATCAGAATATACCTGCCAAGCGCGAAAACGCGAGGCGGGTATTTTTTTGTTTACAAAGCCTTTAAAACAGCGGATTCGATAATTCCGTGGACAGTATATATGGAAAAATGCAGTATTCAATTGAAATTTTAGGTATGATAATAAATGATAAAAGCGTTTGAAAGGGGTCTCACATATGTATGTCATGAAACAGTCAGGCTGGGTAGAGTTGATTTGCGGAAGCATGTTTTCAGGGAAATCGGAGGAATTGATCCGTCGTGTGCGCCGTGCACAGTTTGCGAAACAAAAAATTGCAGTATTTAAACCGAAAATCGACGATCGTTATAGCGAAGAAGCGGTTGTCTCACATAATGGAACAACAGTCATCGCGTTGCCAATCGAACATTCCGAAGAAATGTGGAATTATATTTCAGATGAATTCGATATGATTGCGATTGATGAAGCCCAATTTTTCGATGAAGGAATTATCGACAACGTTCAGAAACTGGCAGACCACGGGTACCGTGTAATTGTCGCGGGACTTGACCAGGATTTCAGAGGCCGCCCATTCGGCCCGATGCCGGCCCTATTGTCTATCGCAGAACAAGTAACGAAATTACAGGCTGTCTGCACAGTATGCGGATCGCCCGCAAGCCGCACACAGCGCCTAATCGACGGCCGTCCTGCAGGTTCAGATGACCCAACGATCCTAGTCGGAGCATCTGAAGCATACGAACCACGCTGCCGACACCACCACGAAGTGCCAGCTGGCGTTACGGTGAATAAATAACTTTATAAATTGCACATATGAATATTTATTATTATATGGAGCAAAATAGCTTCGCTTGCCGCGGGCGAGCGCCAAGCCTCCTCAGTCGCTTCGCTCCTTGTGGGGTCTCGGCTGTCTCGCTTCCCCGCAGGCAAGACATGCCCGAAGCCTGCGAAGGCATGTCTTTGCGACGAAGTGCGGAGTACTGTAGGAGCAGTAAGGTTTTATCCGCTATTTTGCTCCATATTGAGAAATTTCTTAGCGAAGGCGCGTCAACGGGCTAGGCGAAGCAATAAGACAGGTGTTCTTTACCTGGCTTATTGCGAGAGCCATGCCCTGAGCGTCCGAAGCGGTAAACAAAAAATATCTATCAATCATAAAAAGAAAATAGAGGTGATTCGGGATGTTTGATCGATTACAAGCTGTAGAAGATCGATACGACCGATTAAATGAATTGCTGAGCGATCCGGAAATCGTCAGCGATACAAACAAGCTCCGCGATTATTCCAAAGAGCAATCGGATTTACAAGATACGGTTGAAGCGTACCGCGAATACAAAGACCTAAAAGAGCAATTGGACGGCGCAAAAGCGATGTTCGACGACAAGCTTGATGCGGATATGCGCGAAATGGTAAAAGAAGAAGTAAATGAGTTGGAAGAACAATTAGAAGCGATTGAAGACCGTCTTCACGTTTTATTGATTCCGAAAGATCCGAATGACGATAAAAACGTCATCATGGAAATTCGAGGAGCGGCAGGCGGCGATGAGGCAGCATTATTTGCTGGCGATCTGTACCGCATGTACAGCCGTTTTGCAGAATCGAATGGTTGGAAAGTGACAATCATGGATTCAAACCCGACAGGACTCGGCGGCTTTAAGGAAATCGTCTTCATGATTGCCGGTAAAGGCGCGTATTCAAAATTGAAATACGAAAACGGCGCACACCGCGTGCAGCGTGTACCTGAAACAGAATCGGGCGGACGTATTCATACATCGACTGCAACTGTGGCATGTTTGCCGGAAGTGGAAGAAGTTGAAGTGGAAATCCACGACAACGATATCCGCGTCGACACATATGCTTCATCAGGAGCCGGTGGACAATCGGTAAATACGACCATGTCGGCTGTACGTTTAACGCACATACCGACAAACACAGTGGTAACGTGTCAGGATGAAAAATCACAGATCAAGAACAAGGCGAGTGCAATGAAAGTTCTTCGCGCACGCGTCTACGATAAATTCCAACAAGAAGCGCAAGCTGAATACGACGCTGTTCGAAAATCAGCAGTGGGTACAGGTGACCGCTCAGAACGAATCCGTACGTACAATTTCCCGCAAAACCGTGTGACCGATCACCGCATCGGTTTGACCATTCAAAAATTGGATCAAATCATGCAAGGGAAGATGGATGAAGTTGTGGAAGCTTTGATTGTGGAAGAACAATCAGCCAAAATGGAAGCCTTGAACAATGACTAATGCAAAACGAGTGTATGAGGCCCTTAACTGGGCTTCTTCTTTTTTGAAAGCAGAAGGTCGTGAAGAAAATGCTGCGCGCCTGCTTTTGCAACATGAACTTGGGTTGTCGCAGGCGGGATTGCTCGCGTCATTACGTGACCCGATTGATCCGCAGAAAGACGAACATTTCTGCCTCAAGGTCAAACAGCATGCAACGGGAGTGCCGGTACAGCATTTGACAGGCATAGAGGAATTTTACGGCCGTGAATTCAAAGTGAATAAAGACGTGCTCATTCCACGACCAGAAACAGAAGAATTAATAGAAGAAACACTTCGATTGGTGCAGCGTTATTTTCCAGCTGCGAATCCGTCGATTGCTGACATTGGTACAGGCAGCGGCGTAATCGGCGTCACAATGAAATGTGAACTGCCGGCTGCGCATGTGGTTGCTGTGGATATTTCAGAAAAAGCGCTGGTCACAGCTGAACAAAATGCGGCGTGTCACGGTGCGGATGTGGAATTCAAGCTAGGTGATCTAACTGAGCCGATTAGCGGTCACAAATGGGACGTCGTGTTATCGAATCCGCCGTATATTGCACGCGGAGAAGCGGCAGATCTGGCCGATACGGTTCGTGATCATGAACCTCATAACGCATTATTTGCTGATGAAGAAGGGCTTGTGTTGTACCGTCGAATGGCTCGTGAATTGCCGGATCTATTGAACAAACCGGGAATTATCGGCTTTGAAATCGGACATCTACAAGGCGACGCTGTCAAAAACATGCTTCAGCAAGCTTTTCCAGCTGCTGAAGTGTATGTAAAAAAAGATATCAACAAAAATGACCGCATGGTTTTTTGCCTTAACGTATAGTTACTAACAGTTTATGGACAAACACACAGCAGTTATCCACATTTTGTGGATAGAATGATAGAAATGCTGTTAAAATGGGAGTTGTTAACATGCAGACTGAAACCATACTTGTGGATAGAAATGTGAATAAAGAAGAAACTTATTCACAGTCTGTGGAAATCTTAAAAAATGGCGGGATTGTCGCATTTCCGACAGAAACAGTTTATGGATTAGGCGCTGATGCGACGAATTCGGAGGCTGTCGCTAAAATATTTGAAGCGAAAGGGCGTCCGGCGGATAATCCGCTTATCGTTCATGTCGATTCAAAAGCGAAAGCGATGGACTATGCGGAAGACTTGTCGCCGCTGGCACTTCAATGCATGGATGCATTTTGGCCAGGAGCGTTGACCTTGATTGTCAAATCTAAACCGGAACTATTTGCTGAAAACGTCACTGTTGGACTTCCAACGGTGGGAATTCGCGTGCCGGATCATCCGGTAGCGTTGAATTTATTGAAGCGGCTGCCGTTTCCACTTGCAGCACCGAGTGCGAATACAAGCGGCAAACCGAGTCCGACTTTAGCGGAACATGTCTACCACGATATGAACGGGAAAATCCCGCTCATTTTAGACGGGGGGGCGACAGCAATCGGGCTGGAATCAACCGTTTTGGATATGACGTCGCAACCGCCAGTTATTTTACGGCCGGGACGCATTACGCAAGAACAGATAGAAGAGGTGATTGGCAAAGTCCGTTTATCCTCTGAAATCCAAGGCGACGCGCCAAAAGCGCCGGGGATGAAGTATATCCATTATGCACCCGAAGCGCCTGTTTATTTAATTGAACATGATCGAACATTGATCGAAAAAGCGATCAAGCATATCCAAAATGGCGGCAAAAAAGTGGCTGTGTTAAGTGAAGAGGAGTTTGTTAGTGCAGACTTCCATTTTCCGTTAACCGATGAATCGCTTTACGCCAGTTTACGGAAAAGCGATGTATTGAAAGCGGACATGATTTTGGCCGCTGTGTCGACAACTAGTGAAAAAGGCGATGCGATGATGAACAGGCTTGAAAAAGCGGCTGATCATAAATGGTTCTGCTAATCTCCTAACAAGGCGGTGGATAAGATGAATATTTTCTTTGTTTGTACGGGCAATACGTGCCGCAGCCCGATGGCACAAGCTTTGCTTGAAGCGAAAAAAGTGCCGGGCGTCGAAGTGCGGTCAGCTGGTATATTTGCAGGTGAAGCGCCATTATCTCGGAATGCGCAAACCGTGCTTGCTGAAGATGGAATCGAATTTCAACATACGTCTAAACAATTCATGCCCGACGATCTTCAATGGTCGTCGCTTGTGCTGACAATGACCGCAAGTCATAAGCAATATTTGCTGCAGCACCATCCGGAAGCGAGCGATAAAATTTTCACCTTAAAAGAATTTGCAGAAGGGCGTTTGGCGGATGTCAGCGATCCTTTTGGCGGATCTTTGCATACTTATCAACAGACGTACAACGAACTGAAAATGTTGGTTGATCAACTTGTGGATAAGTTAAATGAATAATGAAATTAGGCCATCTGCGAAAAATGCGGATGGTTTTTTTATGCGCTGAAGATAGTCGTGGGATGCATGCCGGCTTTGTAGGTTTTTTCGGATAATGATGATAGAATAATAGAAAAGTGGGAGTTGAGTTTAGGCTCACTGCTCTACAGAAAATAGAAAAGAGGGTTTTTCATGAAAATAGCAATTTCTTCAGATCACGGCGGTAACGTTTTACGCAAAGACATTATGAATTTATTGGATGAATCAGGAATTGAATACAAAGATTTCGGACCTCAAACAGACGATTCGGTGGATTATCCGGATTACGCGAAACCAGTTGCAGAGGCAGTTGTCAGCGGTGAATACGAACGCGGCATCCTCATTTGCGGAACTGGAATCGGCATGTCCATCGCTGCAAATAAAGTAAAAGGCATTCGCTGCGCGCTTGTACATGATGTGTTCAGTGCAAAAGCGACAAGAGGACATAATAACTCCAATATTCTAGCTATGGGCGAACGCGTTATCGGCCCTGGTCATGCACGGGAAATCGTTAAAACGTGGCTAGCAGAAGAATTTGAAGGCGGCCGCCACCAGAATCGCATTGAAAAAATTTCTAACCTCGAAAACTAATTGAAGGGGTGGGCGATATGCAGACGTTATGGGAATTGCAGCTTGAAGAAGTGCTTAGTGAATTAGAGCAGCAGATTCAGTTCAAGAAAGGTCAAGTATTCGTAGTCGGCTGTTCCACATCAGAAGTGGCTGGACAGCGCATCGGTACAGGAGGCGGACTTGATATCGCAGAAAATCTATACAAGCCGCTTGAAAAATTTGCTGCGCGCCACCGGATATTTTTGGCTTTCCAAGGATGTGAACATATTAATCGAGCGTTGACGATTGAGCGCCAGGTTGCGGAAAAATACAATCTGGAGCCGGTCTCTGTTATTCCCGTACCGAAAGCAGGAGGCTCGATGAGTGCGCACGCATACACCGTGATGAACGATCCGGTCGTTGTCGAAGAGATTCAAGCGCATGCTGGAATCGACATCGGCCAAACAATGATTGGCATGCATTTAAAAAGAGTAGCCGTTCCTCTCCGAACTTCTGTTAAACTAGTAGGAGAAGCGATTGTCTCAGCCGCTACGACTCGGCCGAAATTGATCGGCGGAGAGCGTGCGAGCTACAAACGTCAGCTTGTTCACTTACAGGAGGGATTTACAGATGGAGATGGAATTGATTAAAGCGCAAGACCCGGCAGTTTATGAAGCAATGGAAGCAGAAAAGCAGCGTCAGGAAGCGAACATTGAACTGATCGCCTCTGAGAACTTCGTGTCACCTACAGTAATGGAAGCCCAAGGTTCAGTGTTAACGAACAAATACGCAGAAGGTTATCCTGGAAAACGTTATTACGGTGGCTGTGAATTTGTGGACATTGTAGAAAATATCGCACGCGACCGCTTGAAAGAAATTTTCGGCGCAGATCATGCGAACGTTCAGCCGCATTCAGGATCGCAAGCCAATATGGCAGTTTATACGGCGGTTTTGGATAAAGGCGATAC
The DNA here is from genome assembly GCA_041553775.1 of Planococcus sp. (in: firmicutes). Classification (GTDB taxonomy): domain Bacteria; phylum Bacillota; class Bacilli; order Bacillales_A; family Planococcaceae; genus Planococcus. Next base: position 52,552 of record JBFEIJ010000006.1, on the reverse strand, counting down.
GATTCTCGGCATGAACTTGAATCATGGCGGACATTTAACACACGGTAGCAAAGTCAATTTCAGTGGAATGCAGTATAATTTCGTGGAATATGGCGTCGACAAAGATACGCAATTAATCGATTACGACAAAGTGCGTGAAGCGGCTTTGGAACACAAACCGAAAATGATTGTGGCAGGCGCTAGTGCGTATTCCCGCACATTGGATTTTGCTAAATTCCGTGAAATCGCGGATGAAATAGATGCTTATTTGATGGTCGACATGGCACATATTGCAGGCTTGGTGGCAACTGGTGCACATCCGAACCCAGTCCCGCATGCACATTTCGTTACATCGACAACACATAAAACATTGCGCGGACCGCGTGGCGGTTTGATTCTCTGCAAAGAGGAATTCGCGAAAAAAATCGACAAAACCATCTTCCCAGGCATTCAAGGCGGTCCGTTGATGCATGTAATCGCAGCAAAAGCGGTAGCATTTGGCGAAGCGCAACAGCCTGAATTCAAAACGTATATTGAACAAGTTGTTAAAAATGCTCAAGCATTAGCTGAAGGTCTGATGGCTGAAGGCGTCAACGTCGTTTCGAACGGCACAGACAACCACTTGTTGCTGCTTGATTTACGGTCATTGAATTTAACAGGAAAAGTGGCTGAACATGCTCTTGATGAAGTGGGCATTACAACAAATAAGAATACGATTCCTTTCGACCCGGAAAGCCCATTTGTTACTTCAGGCATTCGTTTAGGGACGCCAGCTGTGACATCACGAGGGTTCAAAGAGCCAGAAATGAAAGAAATCGCATCAATCATGGCATCTTTACTGAAAGATCCTGAAAACGAAGCGGTTAAAAAAGAAGCGGCGGATCGCACAGCGAAGCTGACAGCGAGTTTTCCGTTGTACAAATAAACAACTACAGCTGCCCAATTTTTCATAACAGGCAGCTGTTTTTTTGTCGAAAAATAGATTTGAGTAACGTGGAGGACCTGCAAATGCAGATTGATCAAAGAAAAAAAGAAACGCGGATTGTCGTTAACTGGCTAAAGCGTCTCGGAGTGGAATTTCAAACAGGGTTTATCGTCACCAACCCGCAAGCAGAGGACAATCCAATCGTGTATGCCAATAAGGCATTTTGCGAGATGAGTGGGTATCCATTGCATGAAGTGGTCGGTAGAAATGGGAAATTTCTGCACGGTTCGAAAACGAACCAAGAAGTCAGCCGGCAAATTCGGCAATGCATCGATGCTGGCAGAGCTTGTGTCAAAGAAATCATCAATTACCGAAAAGACGGCATGCCGTTTTGGGTGGAAATTACGATTCAGCCCATTAGTGTAGACGAATCTGATTCGAGGTTTATGCTCCTGTTAACTCGTGACATCACGTATAGAAAGCGCACCGAAGCGCTTATCAAGCTGCAGCAAGAAACGTATAACGATTTAGAAAAAGGTTATACGCTGAAAGTGTTATTGCAAAAAGCCTGTACAGCTGTAGAATCTTTTTTCCAAGACGGGGCGAAATGTTCGGTCATTTTAGACGAGGAAGAAGATAATGTTCAAACAGAAATGAGCAATTTCATGCTCGACAATACTGTGAATGAGATAGCAATGGGAAATGTGGAAACGTCTAATGACGTGCCTTATTTTTCGGAAGAAAAAATAGCTTTTGAAGACCTGAAGGCCGGTTCGTTTTCGGCAGTCAATCAAGAAATCGACGAGCAATACGGCTTGTTTTCAAGTTGGTCTTTGCCGATATTGGATTCTGCTGGCGATGCTATCGGGTTGTTTGGAATTTATTTTCACGAAGAAAGCACGTTAGCTGCCGCAGATCGGGATTTTATCAAGCAAGTTGCACCGATCGTCTCGCTTACGATCAAATACTTCCGGCAACAAGAAGAAATGACGCGTTTGGCATTTTTGGATAAAGAATCGGATTTGCCAAATCGTAATTATTTCATGAACGAAATCCAAGCGTTGATCGAGGAAGATGAAGAAGGCTTTGTAGCATTCGTTTCAGTAGATGAATACATTAAAATTGTCGATCAATACGGCCATAGAGCGGGGGATGTGCTGATCCAGAAAATAGGCAAACGTTTTCTGTTGGCATCTTTGCCTCAGCGAAGTCTAGTCGCGCGTTTTTCGGATTCGACCATCGCTATTTTTTGCCTGACGCCACTTAGCAATATACAGGATACGCTCAGAGTTCTGAAGCAATGTGCTGCCGAACCGGTAAACGTGCACGAGTTGGAGTTATTTTTAACATTGAAAATGGGTGTTGCCATAATTACTCAAACGCAGCGAAATGGTGATGAGCTAATTCGCCATGCAGATAGTGCGTTGTCTAAAGCGAAAGTGCGAGCCGGAGAATTGGTTTGTTATTATGAAAACGAACACGATGAATTTATGATGAGAGATTTGCAGATAGGCAATGAACTGACGGCTGCAATAAAGCGCGAAGAAATTGATGTTCATCTCCAGCCGAAAGTGGAGCTGAAGAGTGGGAAGATTATGGGGTATGAAGCGCTTGCCCGTTGGTTCTCCGCAGATCTTGGAACGATTTCTCCAGAAATTTTCATCCCAGTGGCGGAAAAGAACGGTAAAATTCGTGAGCTGGAACAGCTTGTGATGAAGAAAGTGGTCAAGTGGTTGAAATATCAATTGGATCGCGGCTATGAAATCAGCCAAGTAGCAGTCAATATTTCAACGGATCATTTCTTTCACCATTCGTTTATTCCCTATTTGATGAACATCACATCCCGTTTTGGAATTGAATCGAAATGGATTCGCTTGGAAATCACTGAACGAATCGGATTTGTAGATATTGAAACGGCCTTTACCGTGTTCAACCGCTTGAAGATGTATGGTTTTACGTGTTCAATCGACGATTTTGGAACGGGGTATTCGTCGTTAAGTTATTTGCAAAAGCTGCCGATTCAAGAAATAAAAATCGACCGGGCATTTGTTTCGAAAATACATGAGCCTTCAACAATGGCGATTGTGCGGACAATTATTCAACTTGCGGAAAATCTGCAGATGATGGTTGTGGCGGAAGGAATCGAAACAGATGAACAACGGAAGATACTCATCAATCTAGGATGCCGTATTGGGCAAGGCTATTACTTCTACCGTCCAATGCCATTTGATAAAATAGATTCTTTGTAAACCGGAGGCAGCGCGCCCCGGTTTTTTGCGTTTTGTAACGCTTGTATTTGAACTTCACTTTAAATCCTTTTTGGTATAAACGATGAACGTCTACATTAGAAAAAACTGAAAACTCTCAATGCAACGAGCAGCGCGTCGCTCGAAAAAAATTCTGTTATACTAGATAGGATAATGTTTGAAAAGGAGAGGTTTTCAGTGGGAAAAGTACATGTATTTGATCACCCGTTAATCCAGCATAAATTGACTTATATCCGTGACAAGTCAACAGGGACGAAAGAATTCCGCGAACTTGTTGATGAAATCGCTACATTGATGGCGTTTGAAATCACGCGCGATCTTCCGTTAGAGGAAATCGAAATCGAGACGCCGGTCCAATTGGCTAAATCGAATGTATTGTCAGGCAAAAAATTAGGGGTTGTTCCGATTCTTCGCGCCGGCATCGGCATGGTTGACGGGATTTTGAAATTGATCCCAGCAGCGAAAGTAGGACATATCGGTTTATACCGTGATCCGGAAACGTTGCAACCGGTTGAATACTACTTGAAATTGCCTTCTGACGTACAAGAACGTGAATTTATTGTGGTTGATCCAATGCTTGCAACTGGCGGTTCAGCCGTTGAAGCTGTGAATTCTTTGAAAAAACGCGGAGCGAACAAAATCCGCTTTATGTGCATCATTGCTGCTCCTGAAGGTGTAGAAGCCTTGCAACAAGCACATCCAGATGTTGATATTTACATTGCAGCCCTTGATGAAAAATTAAATGATCATGGCTATATCGTTCCAGGTCTAGGAGACGCAGGAGACCGTTTATTCGGAACAAAGTAAAAGCGAGGTATTAACTTGACGAATAAGTGGAAAGTAATGACAATTTTCGGTACACGACCGGAAGCAATTAAGATGGCCCCTTTGGTTTTGGAGCTCAAAAAACACCCAGACACCATCGAGCCCTTAGTAGCAGTCACTGCGCAGCACCGAGAAATGCTTGATCAAGTCCTTGAGACGTTCAAAATCAAACCGGATTTCGACTTGAACATCATGAAAGACCGTCAGACGCTTAGCGGTGTAACCGTACGTGCGCTTGAAGGCTTGGACAACATCATGAAAGAAGCAAAGCCGGATATCGTGCTCGTTCATGGCGATACGACAACGACTTTTGTTGCAGGACTTGCCGCTTTCTATAACCAGATTGCTGTCGGCCACGTTGAAGCGGGTCTACGTACATTCAATAAATATTCGCCTTACCCGGAAGAAATGAACCGTCAGCTGACGGGCGTTTTGGCGGACATCCATTTTGCACCGACTGAAAAGTCTGCACAAAATCTGCGTTCGGAAAATAAAAAAGAGGCCTCGATTTATGTTACAGGCAACACGGCGATTGATGCGTTGAAGACAACTGTAAAAGATGAATACAGCCACCCGATCTTAGAGAAGATTGGCGACGATCGCATGATTTTGCTGACGGCACACCGAAGAGAGAATTTGGGGCAGCCGATGCGCAATATGTTCCGTGCCATCAAACGTCTTGTTACCGAGCATGATGATGTACAAGTCGTATATCCTGTGCATTTAAATCCGGCAGTCCGTGAAGTTGCGGAAGAAGTGCTTGGCGAAGATCCACGGATTCACTTGATCCCGCCGCTTGAAGTATTGGACTTCCATAACTTTGCGGCGCGTTCGTTCTTCATTTTGACGGATTCAGGCGGCGTTCAAGAAGAGGCTCCATCGCTTGGAAAACCTGTTCTTGTTTTGCGCGATACTACAGAGCGTCCAGAAGGCGTTGATGCGGGAACATTGAAACTTGCTGGCACCGATGAAGAAGACATTTACCGTTTGGCAAAAGAATTGCTGACGGACGAAGAAGCGTATAAACGCATGTCGCAAGCATCGAATCCTTATGGGGATGGTTTTGCTTCTCGTCGAATCGTTGAAGGCTTGCATGAGTATTTTTCTTATATTAAATAAGTGAGGTGAGGAGCGGGGGATTCCGTTTGCTGTGGTTAAACGGGCACTTCCGCTTTTCGTGATGTCTAGCTTCTGCGCCTAGCCCCTCGGGTCTTAAGTCGTCTCGGCTGTGCGGCAAAGAGCGCCGCTTCACCGATTCGCCTTAAGCCGGTCGGGGCTAGATAGGCGCCTCCGCTTTTCGTATTGTCTAGCTCCAGTGCCCAGCCCCTCGAGTCGCTTCAGTCAGTCCAGCAATGGCAAAGAGCGCCATTACAGGCCAGACTTCCAGCGCTTGTCGGGGCTAGACGGGCACTTCCGCATTTCGTGGTGTCTAGCTGCAACGGCCAGGTTCTCGGGTCGTAAGCCAGCCCGGCTGTGCGGCTGAAAACACGCCGCTTCGCCGGTCCGTCTTACGCCGTTCGAACCTAAACGGCCGTTTCCGCTTTTCGTTTTTAAATTTGTCGACAATATGTCGGGGGTAAATCGCTTGTGATGTTTTTCACTACATCTAATTGACATGAATTTACCCCTATTGTATGCTTACAAAGGGTATGCATGAGAAGGTTTTCATACATAAAGATGTTGTTCTGGAAGCCTGATGCGACTGCTCTTTTTTAAGGGATTAATGTCAAATCAAAACGAAATTCGAGGGGTTTATCATGCGCCCAACAAAAAGTCCCTTACAAGCGATGGCACTTTATAGCGCCATCCTCTCACAACTTGTCGGGTCCGTGCTCATCGGTCTGTTCACAGGTATGTGGCTCGATGAACAATTCGGAACCGCCCCGCTATTTCTGATCATGCTTTTGCTTGCGGGCTTAGCGCTCGGAGTATGGGGAATGCTTCAGACCGTCCGAAAATTCGAATCAGGAGACCAGTAAAAAATGGATGGACTTAGGGAAATTTATGAACGGCTTAAAAAGATGATGTATTTCATTCTGGCAGCTTTCGTCTTAGGCTGGGGATTGACCCCGTACCAAGCGATTTTTGCAGGCCTGACCATAGGATCCTTGTTCGGCATTTATAATATGTGGATTTTGGTTCGCCGGATGGACAAATTCGACCGGGCGGTGGCAGAAGGCTCGAAGGTTCGTTCGCTTGGAACGGCATTACGGTTTGCATCAGGTGTTGCCGCTGTTGCGATAGCTATTCTTTTCGCAGAGCATATTCACTTGGTCAGTACGGTAATTGGATTGATGATCCCTTATGTTCTGTTATTGACAGAACGGATTGTCTATCATGTGAAACACCATTAAGTAAAGTGGAAAGAGAGGTGAAACTATCGTGGGTCACGGCGCTCCAACTCGTGAAATATTCGGCCTTTGGTTTAACTTGTCGAATGTTTTGATGCTAATTGTAGCTGCTGTTATCGTTTTCCTTATTGCTTTTATCGCGACACGAAATTTACAACTGAAGCCTACGGGCATGCAGAACTTCATGGAATGGATCATGGATTTCGTCAAGGGTATTATTAAAAGCAATATGGATTGGAAAACTGGCGGCCGATTCCATGTGCTAGGAATAACGCTAATCATGTTCATCTTTGTATCGAATATGTTAGGGCTTCCTTTCTCAATCATTGTTTGGGGAGATCTTTGGTGGAAATCACCAACTGCAGATCCGATTGTAACAATGACGCTGGCAGCAATGGTTATCATCTTGAGCCATTATTATGGCATCAAGCTGAAAGGGCTAAAAGGATACGGTGCGGATTACTTCAAACCAATGTCATTCTTATTCCCGTTAAAAATCATTGAGGAATTCGCAAATACGCTGACACTCGGTCTGCGTCTTTACGGAAACATTTACGCAGGAGAAATTCTTCTTGCACTATTGGCCGGACTCGGCGGAGCATCATTCTTCGGTTTTGCCGCAGCATTCCTTCCGATGATGGTATGGCAAGGATTCTCGATCTTTATTGGGGCAATCCAAGCATTCATTTTCGTTATGTTAACGATGGTGTATTTATCGCATAAAGTCAGCGAAGACCATTGAGTATAAAACGCTCTTAACAGAGCAAAACAAAAAAACAACTATCCTGAGGAGGACACATCAAAATGACAGGTTCATTAGGTTTATTAGCAGCAGCAATCGCAGTAGGTTTAGCAGCACTAGGTGCAGGTATTGGTAACGGAATGATCGTTTCAAAAACAGTAGAAGGTATCGCTCGCCAGCCAGAAGCACGCGGCGTTCTTCAAACAACTATGTTCATCGGGGTAGCTTTAGTTGAGGCATTGCCGATCATCGCAGTTGTAATCGCGTTCATCGTAATGAACCAATAGTATCTAGAAAAGCGGAAACGGCCGTTCAGCTCCGGCAGACTTAAGGTGAACTTCCGAAGCGGCGTTTTCTGCCGCACAGGAAGGGCAGCTTAAGTCCGAGGAGTTGGCCGTTGAAGTCTGGACAACGAAAAGCGAAAGCGCCATTTATGGCAGTTGTCCACTAAACAATAACAAGCAAAATGGCGGGAATGCTTCGGCATGTTTTTCGCCATTTATGTTTGTATGACCCATTTGATCTTGGAAACAACATCTTTGAAATTAATAGATTTTACTAAATAGAAGAATCCGGATTTTAGGCTCTTGAAGGGAGTGAAACAATCGTGTTTTTTGATCATTTTGTACTTGCTGCAACTGAAGGAGAGGCAGAATTCTTGAACGGTGGAGACATCGTAGCAACACTTGTCGTCTTTCTAGTATTGCTGTTCTTGCTTAAAAAATTCGCTTGGGGTCCTTTGATGGGCATCATGCAACAGCGAGAAGATTTAATCGCTAGCGAAATCGAATCGGCTGAAAATAGCCGCCTTGAATCTGCGAAAATGCTTGAAGAACAACGCAACTTGTTAAAAGAAGCGAATGTTCAAGCAAAAGAAATCGTAGAAAACGCTAAAAAGCAAGGCGAAGTTTCGCGTCAGGAATTGATCGCGACTGCGCGTGCTGAATCTAGCCGTATGAAAGAGTCTGCTGTGCAAGAAATTGCTAACGAAAAAGAAAAAGCAATGGCAGCAGTGCGCGAAGAAGTTGTCGCATTGTCGTTGCTTGCAGCATCTAAAGTTCTTAACAAAGAAATTTCTGAAGAAGACAACCGCCAATTGATTAACGAAACGATTGCGAAGGCAGGCGAAGTGCAATGAGTCAAGCTTCAGAACGCTACGCATTAGCATTGTTCGACATTGCGAAGAAACACGGCGCTTCAGTGGAAGTAGAACAGGATTTGCGCGAAGTGCAAAAAGCATTCGCTGCTAACCCGGAACTACAGGAACTTTTAAGTTCTCCGAGACTGGAAGCATCTGAAAAGAAAGCCGTAATTTCGAAGCTTTTCGGACAAGCGAATGCATATGTTTTAAACACATTGCAATTGCTTTCTGACCGTAAACGGTTAAACGAAATTTCACCAATTGTCGACGAATACATCCGTTTGGATAACGCAGACCGTGGAATCGAAGATGCGAAAGTCTACTCGGTTAGTCCGTTGACTGACGAGCAGCGCGAATCGATTTCATCGGCATTTGCGAAAAAAATCGGCAAACAATCATTACGAATTGAAAACATCATTGATCCGTCCCTATTAGGCGGACTGCGTCTTCAAATCGGAAACCGCATCTTCGACAGCTCAGTAAGCGCGAAACTTGAACGCTTGCAGCGTCAATTGATCGGTTAATCTAAGAAATTAAGAGAGGGTGACATACATGAGCATCAAAGCTGAAGAAATCAGTGTCCTGATTAAACAGCAGATTGAAAACTATCAATCTGAAATGCAAGTTGACGATATTGGTACAGTAATCACAGTCGGTGACGGTATCGCTCGTGTTCATGGCCTCGATAACGTCATGGCTGGAGAACTTGTAGAATTCTCAACTGGCGTCCTTGGTATGGCGCAAAACTTGGAAGCCAACAACGTTGGTATCATTATCCTTGGCCCATACACAGACATCAAAGAAGGCGATGAAGTACGTCGTACTGGCCGCATTATGGAAGTACCGGTAGGAGAAGAACTTATCGGACGCGTAGTAAATCCATTAGGAATGCCTGTTGACGGTTTAGGACCGATCAACACAACTAAATCTCGTCCAATCGAAAGCCCTGCACAAGGGGTTATGGCCCGTAAATCGGTTCATGAACCACTTCAAACAGGTATCAAAGCGATTGACGCATTAGTGCCGATCGGCCGCGGACAGCGCGAATTGATCATCGGTGACCGCCAGACTGGTAAAACGTCTGTAGCGATCGATACGATCTTGAACCAAGCTGACCAAGACATGATCTGTATCTATGTAGCAATCGGACAAAAAGAATCGACAGTACGTAATGTAGTTGAAACGTTCCGCAAAAACGGCGCGTTGGATTACACAATCGTAGTGACGGCATCAGCTTCACAGCCGGCTCCATTATTGTACCTTGCTCCTTACGCAGGTATCACAATGGCTGAAGAATTCATGTTCGACGGCAAACACGTCCTAATCGTTTATGATGATTTGACGAAACAAGCATCTGCTTACCGCGAACTTTCACTATTGCTTCGCCGTCCACCAGGCCGAGAAGCTTATCCAGGGGATGTTTTCTACTTGCACTCACGGTTGTTAGAGCGTGCTGCGAAATTGAACGAAACATTAGGTTCAGGATCAATCACTGCACTTCCATTCGTTGAAACACAAGCGGGCGATATTTCTGCTTATATTCCAACAAACGTAATTTCGATCACTGATGGTCAAATCTTCCTTCAGTCAGATCTATTCTTCTCTGGTGTTCGTCCAGCGATCAACGCCGGTCTTTCTGTATCACGTGTTGGTGGTTCAGCTCAGATCAAAGCAATGAAAAAAGTTGCTGGTACTTTGCGCCTTGACTTGGCAGCTTACCGTGAATTGGAGTCATTCTCTCAATTCGGTTCAGACCTTGATGCAGCAACTGCAGCAAAACTTGAGCGTGGTAAACGTACTGTTGAAGTCTTGAAGCAAGATTTGAACAACCCGATTAAAGTTGAAAAACAAGTTGTTATTTTCTACGCATTGACTCGTGGATTCCTTGACGATATTGCTGTTCAAGACATCTCTCGTTTCGAAGCAGAATTGACAAGCTGGCTGGATTCAAACCACACTGAAGTTTTGGATACTATTCGCACGACTCAAGGTTTGCCTTCTGACGAAGCATTTGGCGCTGCAATCAACGATTTCAAACGCACATTCGCAAAATCAGAATAATTTCCGTTCAGTCTGAATACGAACAAAAAATAATAAGGTGGTGAAATACCAGTGGCATCTTTACGCGATATAAAGAACCGAATTACGTCAACCAAGAAAACAAGCCAGATCACACGTGCTATGCAGATGGTTTCTGCTTCGAAATTGAACCGGGCGGAAATGAACGCGAAAGCATTCGTTCCTTACATGGAGAAAATTCAGGACGTAGTAGCATCAATCGCTGCCGGCTCGAATGAGACGCATGCAATGATGACGACACGCCCTGTGCAGAAAACGGCTTACCTTGTGATTACATCAGATCGAGGCTTAGTTGGCGGATACAACAGCAACATTCTGCGGACTGTAATGGCTCGAATCAATGAGCGTCATACATCCAATGATGAGTTTGTTATCCTCAGCGTTGGCCGTAAAGGTCGGGATTTCTTTGCTAAGCAGGGAATGACAATTCTTGAAAGTGCAATCGCACTTCCGGATCATCCGACTTTTGCTGACATCAAAGAAATCACGCGCAAAGCTGTTGGTATGTTCTCAGACGGTACGTATGACGAAGTTTATATGTACTACAATCACTTCGCTTCAGCTATTCAACAAGACGTCACTGAAAAGAAAGTCCTGCCTTTAACGGATATCCAAGCGACTGGAGCAACTGCTTCTTACGAGTTCGATCCATCAGCTGAAGCCATCTTAGAAGTGCTTCTTCCGCAATACGCAGAAAGCTTAATTTTTGGTGCTGTCCTTGACGGCAAAGCAAGTGAACACGCTGCGTCCATGACTGCAATGAAGAGCGCAACCGATAACGCGACTGACTTGATCAATGGATTGACACTTTCATATAACCGTGCGCGCCAAGCTGCGATCACTCAGGAAATCACTGAAATCGTCGGCGGAGCAGCGGCTTTAGAGTAGAAATGCGGAAACGGCTGTTCAGGTTCGAAAGGCGTAAGACGGAATGGCGAAGCGGCATGGTTTCAGCCGCACAGCCAGGCCGGCTTACGACCCGAGAACTTGGCCGTTGGAGCTAGACACGAAATACACAAAAAAAGATCAGCCAATCTCTTGCTTTTAAAGCAGGAGATGAGCTGTTCATTCATGTGAGATAAAGAAAAAAAGTAAGACAGGAGGGAACAGCATGAACACAGGACACGTTCTTCAAGTTATGGGACCGGTTGTAGACGTTAAGTTTGCCGATGGTCAACTTCCAGCGATCTACAACGCCCTAACAGTATTTATCAATCGTCCAAACCAACCTCAAGTAAAATTGACGTTGGAAGTAGCTCTTCACCTTGGTGACGACACTGTACGTACTATTGCGATGGAGTCTACTGATGGATTGCAACGCGGTTCAGAAGTAACTGATTTGGGCAGCGCTATCACTGTTCCAGTCGGAGATGTAACATTAGGCCGTGTATTTAACGTACTTGGCGAAGTTATCGATTTAGGCGAAGAGGTTCCGGCTACAGAAATGCGTAACCCGATTCACCGTTCTGCGCCGACTTTCGAACATCTTTCCACTGAAATCGAAATCCTTGAAACTGGTATTAAAGTTGTTGACTTGCTTGCCCCTTACATCAAAGGTGGTAAAATCGGTCTCTTCGGTGGTGCCGGTGTAGGTAAAACAGTTCTTATCCAAGAATTGATCAATAACATTGCTCAAGAGCACGGCGGACTTTCAGTATTCGCTGGTGTTGGTGAGCGTACGCGCGAAGGAAATGACTTATTCCACGAGATGAGCGAGTCCGGCGTTATCAAGAAAACAGCAATGGTGTTCGGTCAGATGAACGAGCCGCCTGGCGCACGTATGCGTGTTGCTTTGTCTGGTTTGACTATGGCAGAATATTTCCGTGATGAGCAGGGCGCTGACGTTCTTCTCTTCATCGATAACATTTTCCGCTTTACACAAGCAGGTTCTGAGGTTTCGGCTCTTCTAGGTCGTATGCCATCAGCAGTTGGTTACCAACCAACACTTGCTACAGAAATGGGTCAATTGCAAGAGCGTATCACAACAACTAGCAAAGGTTCAGTAACATCGATCCAAGCGATCTATGTACCAGCCGATGACTATACGGATCCAGCTCCTGCAACAACTTTCGCTCACTTGGATGCAACAACTAACCTTGAGCGTAAACTTTCTGAAATGGGTATTTACCCGGCTGTGGATCCTTTGGCTTCAACTTCTCGCGCATTGTCGCCTGAAATCGTTGGTGAAGAGCATTATGCAGTTTCCCGTGAAGTTCAAGAAACGCTTCAGCGTTACCGTGAACTTCAAGATATCATTGCAATCCTAGGTATGGATGAGTTGAGCGACGAAGACAAGCTAACGGTTAACCGTGCGCGTCGCGTTCAAAACTTCCTATCTCAAAACTTCCACGTTGCTGAGCAGTTCACGGGCCAAAAAGGTTCATACGTGCCAGTACAGGAAACGATTAAAGGATTCAGAGAAATTCTTGATGGCAAATACGATCACTTGCCAGAAGACGCTTTCCGTTTAGTAGGGCGTATTGAAGAAGTAATCGCAAAAGCCAAAAGCATGGGCGTAGAAGTCTAAAACCAGGGACCAGGAGGGAAAAAAATGCAGACCATTAAAGTCAATATTGTCACTCCCGACGGCCCAGTGTACGATTCAGAAGTTTCTATGGTAATAGCAGTTACAGCTACAGGCGAGATGGGAATCTTGCCTGGCCACATTCCGACAGTTGCTCCTCTTGGAATCGGCGCAGTCCGATTAAAGAAAGAAAACTCGACTGAATTGGCAGCTGTGAGTGGCGGATTCTTAGAAGTTCGCCCTGATAAAGTAACAATTCTTGCACAATCTGCAGAGCTTGCGACAGACATCGATCTGGCGCGTGCACAAGAATCTGCAAAACGGGCAGAAGCGATGCTTCAGGCGCAAAAAGATGAAGTCGACTTCAAGCGTGCAGAATTAGCGTTAAAACGTGCGATGAATCGTATCAACGTTTATGAGGGTAACATTTAAAGAAAAGCGGAAGCGCCCGTTTAGATTCGACGGGCAAGTTATGGCCAAATGAAATTTGGTCCATAACTTTGCGACGAAGCACGAAGTGCTGCAGGAGCAATTGGTTTTAGGCAGACCAGCGAAGTGGCGGGTTTTGCCACACAGCTGGGATGACTTATGTCCCTAGAATCTGGGCGCTGCAGCTAGACAATAAAACAAAGAGCGGACAAAAGGGTTTTTGACTTTTGTCCGTTTTTTTATTATAATCCTGAAGGCAAGGAATGGAGTGAATAGAGTGGAGACCATGATTGGACAGCAAGCTTTAATTTCGATATTCAGTCATATCTTTTTTACCGGTGTAGCATTCTTCGCTATGCGTGCAGTGATGTTTGAAAAGTGGATTCGCAAAGAGCATGTTTTGCAAGCGCAAATTCTGTATATCTTTTTAAGCATTTCGATAGGGTTAGCTGTATCTACATTCTTTTTAAATATATCCATGTGGTCTAGGCAATTGCCCTACTTATTCTAAGTTTGTTTTGCTGCCAGGTGAACAATTGTTCCCACGGCAGCAAAGCAAACTTTTTATTTCCCGGGAAATATTATAGGGATTTAGGTTTATTTGCAGTCTGACAGGGAAGAATATAACTGTAACGAAAGTGTAACAATCGTTATAGGCTGTAAAGTATGTCAGTCCTGCGAAAATTATAGGAATAAAACACAATTCTTATTATTTATTTTTCATGGATACTTGTTATTTTAGTAAAATACAGGTATTATAAGAAAGGTTTTGTTTCTAATTTATGACATAGGACTATTAATTTACGTAAATCATATATAGATAAATTATATTATAAATGGAGGGCATTTCAGTGGATCAGATTATTGTAAAAGGCGGTCAACAATTAAAAGGAAAGGTACGTGTCGAAGGGGCGAAAAATGCAGTGTTGCCAGTGTTGGCAGGGTCATTGCTTGCTTCTAACGGCAAAAGCGTAATTAAGGAAGTTCCTAACTTAGCTGATGTATATACAATTCAAGAGGTATTAAGAAGCTTGAACGCATCAGTTGAATACTTCCCAGAAAAAAACGAAATGGTGATTGACGCTTCAAACACGTTATCAAGTGAAGCCCAATTCGAATACGTTCGCAAAATGCGTGCTTCAATTTTAGTTATGGGACCGTTGCTTGCGCGTAATGGATTTGCTCGAGTTGCTCTTCCAGGCGGCTGTGCAATCGGATCACGTCCGATTGAATTGCACCTAAAAGGTTTTGAAGCAATGGGCGCTAAAATCACTTTCGGTAATGGATTTGTAGAAGCGAATGTTGATGGCCGACTTCGCGGAGCTAAAATCTATTTGGATTTCCCGAGTGTTGGTGCAACAGAGAACATCATGACTGCAGCAGCTTTGGCTGACGGCGTTTCAATTATTGAAAACGCGGCTAAAGAGCCGGAAATCGTTGATTTGGCAAATTACATCAACGAAATGGGCGGCAAAGTATACGGTGCTGGTACAGATACATTGCGCATCGAAGGTGTAGAAGAATTGAATGGGGCAGAACATTACATCATTCCTGACCGTGTCGAAGCTGGCACATTCATGGTAGCTGCTGCGATTACAGAAGGCGATGTCATTATTGAAAACGCCGTACCAGAACATATGGCTGCGTTGATTTCAAAAATGGGAGAAATGGGCGTCGAAATTACTGAAGTAGAAGAGGGACTAAGAATCCGTTCAATGCGTCCGCTTCGTTCAATCGATATCAAGACTATGCCTCACCCAGGGTTCCCAACAGATATGCAATCACAGATGATGTCATTGATGTTAACAGCACAAGGCAACGGAATCCTAACTGAAACGGTTTTTGAAAACCGCTTTATGCACGTGGAAGAATTCCGTCGCATGAACGCTTCCGTTAAAATCGAAGGGCGTTCAGTCATCATGGAAGGACCTTCTAAGCTTCAAGGAGCTGAAGTATCTGCAACAGACTTGAGAGCAGCAGCTGCGCTTATATTGGCAGGATTAGCGGCTGAAGGCATTACCCGCGTAAACGAGCTGTATCATTTGGATCGTGGATACGTAAATTTCCATAAAAAGTTGGCTGCATTAGGTGCTGACATCGAACGTGTAACAACGATGGAAACAGAAGCAAAAGAAGAACAAATGGCCTAATTCATTTATTCAAAGCCTGTCGGCATTTGTCGGCAGGCTTTTTGCATGCCTTGTAATGCTATGCCTGTACTAGAATTTAATGAAAACGAGTTGGAAAATGTATAGCCGAGTAAAAAAAGTTGTTCATTTTTAGAAGAGGACTATATTCCTTGAAAATTCTTTTTCTTTTCTCTATTACTATGATAAAATGTTCATTTAGGAGAGCCTTTTTGTGGCTCAATAATTGTTGTACAGACGTGGAAGGGGAAACGGTTTAAATGTTTTCGAAAGATATAGGAATAGATTTAGGGACGGCTAATGTTTTGATTCATGTGAAAGGCAAAGGCATTGTGTTGAATGAGCCGTCAGTGGTGGCTTTAGACCGCAAAACAAACCAAGTGCTTGCCGTAGGCGAAGACGCCCGCAAGATGATTGGGCGTACACCTGGGAACATCATTGCTGTCCGTCCATTAAAAGACGGAGTCATTGCAGATTTTGATGTCACTGAAATTATGCTGAAGTATTTCCTGAACCGCTTGAAAGTAAAAGGGTTCATGACGAAACCAAGAATTTTGATTTGCTGCCCGACGAATATCACGAGCGTCGAACAAAAAGCTATTCGAGAAGCAGCTGAGAAATCCGGCGGCAAAAAAGTTTACCTCGAAGAAGAACCGAAAGTTGCAGCAATTGGCGCTGGAATGGACATTTATCAACCAAGCGGCAATATGGTCGTTGATATTGGCGGGGGTACGACGGATGTTGCGGTGCTGTCGATGGGCGATATCGTAACAAGCGAATCAATTAAAATCGCTGGCGATGTATTTGATCACGATATTCTTCAGTACATTAAACGTCAATACAAATTATTGATCGGGGAGCGTACTGCGGAAAATATCAAGATTCAAATCGGTTCGGTTCTAGCGGGCAGCCGCAAAGAGGAAATGGAAGTGCGCGGTCGTGATATGGTCACAGGTTTACCGCGTGTTATTACGATCCAATCTTCCGAAATAGAAGGCGCTTTGAAAGAGTCGATCGCAATGATCGTAGCAGCAGCAAAAAATGTGCTGGAAAAAACGCCGCCGGAATTGTCGGCGGACATTATCGACCGCGGTGTTATTTTAACAGGCGGCGGTGCGATGCTGCACGGCATGGAAAAATTATTGGCTGAAGAATTAAAAGTACCAGTGACTGTGGCAGAAACGCCGATGGACTGTGTAGCTTTAGGCACCGGTATTATGTTGAACAATATAGATCGCTTAGCTAAACGCCGTTAAGTCTTGACCTAACCGGTTTATGACGAATGGCATATGGCATAGCTGCTTATTTTTAGTATAATGACAACTAATGCAGATGCGCATAGAAAACAATAAGTTTCGGCGACAGACATCCAAGGTTTGTTGGGCAAACGCATCAATGGAAAGGTTGACTGAATAAATGGCTGAAACAAATAGAAAAATTCCTCTTACGAAAGAACGCAGAAGAACTCGGGAGCGTAATGCAACAGCGGAAAACGTTGATGCGAAAAAAACGCGTTGGGTGCAAATTCGGATGTTTCCGATTTGGCTGCGCATCATCATCGTTTTGATGTTGATTGTCATTGCCGCAGCGCTCGGATCAATGATCGGGTATGGCGTTATTGGCGATGGCAATGCAAAAGACGCGTTGAAATGGGAAACATGGCAGCATATTATCGACATCATGAGCGGGAAGAAATAACTTCCGCTCATGTTTTCTATGGGTTGAAAAACAAGTGAAAAAGGGGCTGGAATAATGCTTACAGTTGAACAAATTCAGGCAATTTTGCCGCACCGCTATCCATTTTTGATGGTGGACCGCATATTGGAAATCGAAGCGGGGAAAAAAGCCGTAGGTCTTAAAAACGTAACAGCGAACGAAGAATTTTTTAACGGACATTTTCCAGGGTACCCAGTAATGCCTGGTGTATTGATTGTAGAAGCTTTAGCGCAAGTTGGCGCCACAGCAGTGCTTCAATTAGATGCGAATAAAGGACGCTTGGCTTTTTTCACCGGCATTGATAATTGTCGTTTCAAACGCCAAGTTGTACCTGGCGATCAATTGAAATTAGAGGTTGAATTGACTAAATTGCGTGGATCGATGGGCAAAGGGCATGGCATCGCTACAGTCGATGGCGAACTTGTTTGCGAATGCGATATTCTTTTTGCATTAGGACCGGTTGTCGAAACAAAATAAAAAAGCAAAAAGCTGGAATCCGGAAAATATCCCCGGATTCCAGCTTTTTTTATGATTTGGCTTCGTCTTTTCGCAACACGGGCCTTTTGCGCATATCGTCTTCGAATCGTTCGAGTAAATCATCACCTGCAAGGCCGTCTTCAAGCAGTTCGGATAAGAGCGTCTCGGCGTACTTGCGGCGTGCGCGCTTTAACGTACCTTTTAGCAATACGGAAATTTGTTCACCAATCACTTTTACATCGTAAATCGCAACTTCAAAAGTGGCCGGTTCGTTTTCCGGATAAGAGATGACGACTTTCACGTCGTAAATATTGCCAGTATCCATCATTTTTTTGAACGTCTCTAAATAAGTTTTATCCATCAGCATTTCCAGCACCCATGATCGATGGCTATTTTCCTGGTTGATGATGATTCCGTCTTCGAGCGGATAATCCGTCACGACATCATTTTCAACAACTCCGAGCGACAGCATTTTAAATGTTTTCACAAACCTCACTCCAAACATCGCTTTTTTTACAGTATATCATAGCCATTATTTTTCAGGAGCAAGTCGTGAATTTTCATTGAGTACATACAAAATTTAATTTTTGGAAACGATACATAAATAGAAATTAACGAGTATTTTCAAGTGTCGATTGGCTAAAACTTATTTTATGGAGTATTGAAATACAAATTATTAAAGCCTTATAATAATCAAAATTCATTTTTGCCCTTTTGCGAAATATTCACACTTTATTTTATGATTTGAGTATTCCAAAGGAGGTGAATAGATGAACCAAGTTGGTATAGTGGGACGGCTTACAAAAGATCCGGTGTTGCGAGAATTGGCGGAAGGGCGTGTACATACGTCATTCGTGGTAGCGGTTTCCCGGAATTACAAAAACCAGAAAGGAGATGTGGAAACGGATTTCGTCCTTTGTTCTTCTTGGGGACGGCCAGCGCAAAATATCTCCAAATACTGCAAAAAAGGCGCATTGGTAGCAGTAAGCGGCAGATTACAATCCCGTTTTTATGATAAAGAAGACGGTACACGAGTTTATGTGACAGAAATACTAGGAGATCAGATCCGCTTTCTTGATAGAAAGAAAGAAAAGTCAGAAGCCGTTCAAAAGGAACCAGAATCTGCAGCAGATTTTGACTTTCCGCCGCCAACAACGGACAAAATGACCGTATAACCAAAAAAGGGAGGCACTTAGCGATGCCGAAAGACGTGCAATTGCAATTGGAAGTGCATATGGAGCAATTGATCAGGATGACTGCGTTGCTTCATCAGCGATTGAGCGAGGCGGAACGGGAACTAAGTGAGATGAAGGAGCTATTCCGTTCCGCTGAAAAAAGGTAGGGTTTTTCCGTCTAAAAAAGAATTCGGCCAGGTGGGGGCCTGGCCGAATCATTTTACAAATTATAAGTGAACAACTCTTTGAGTTCAGTATCGGATAGCTCAGTCATCCACTGGCTTGACTGGATAAATTGTTCCGACATCGATTGCTTTTGAGTCAACAGCGAATCGATTTTTTCTTCGATGGTTCCGATTGTCACAAATTTATGGACATGCACAAATTGCGTTTGCCCGATCCGGTAAGCCCGGTCCGTCGCTTGATTTTCAACAGCTGGGTTCCACCATCTGTCCGCGTGAAGAACATGCGTGGCCGCGGTCAAGTTAAGTCCGGTACCGCCAGCTTTCAGCGACAAAATGAAAATCGGGAATTTCCCTGCTTGGAAAGCAGCCACCAGCGAATCACGCTGATTTTTTGGCATGCTGCCAGTTAAAAATGGCACTTCATGGCCGTATAGTTCATTGATGGCTTGCTGCAGAAGATGGCCCATCCCAATATATTGAGTGAAGATCAAACATTGTTCCCCGCGTTCTGCAATTTCCCCCGCAAGAGTCACAATGCGCTCCAGCTTTTGGGATCGAGGAAGAACTTCATCTGCATTGGTGTATGGTTCTTTTAAATACAACGATGGGTGATTACATAATTGCTTCAGCTTGCTGAGCATTTTCAGCACAAGTCCTTTTTTCTCGAAACCTGTGAGCGTCTCCATTTTCTGCACCGTATCCTGCACAAGTCCCTCATAAAGCGCGGCTTGCTCAGGTGTTAACGGACAATATTCCAATTGCTCCAATTTCTCTGGAAGGTTCAGCTGCAAATCTGGATCTTTCTTTGTACGACGCAGCAAGAAAGGTTGAATTCGTTGACGCAATTTTTCTTTATGGTCCTCCGAATCATCCCGCTCAATCGGAATCATGAAGTTTTCTTGGAATTGCTTGATCCGGTAAAGGTAACCTTTATTAATAAAGTCGAAAATCGACCATAATTCAGACAAGCGATTTTCAATCGGCGTCCCGGTAAGAGCGATATGATGCCCGCCTTTGAATTTGCGAATCGTACGCGATTGTTTCGTGTACATATTCTTGATATTTTGCGCTTCATCGAGTGTAATGCTGGTCCATTGAATGCTTTGCATTTCTTCAGCATCGGAAGCAGCGATGCCGTACGTCGACAATAATACATCCGGACGCTCGGTCTCTAAGTATTTTGTAAACTGTTCGCCTTTTGGACGCGTGCTGCCGTAATGCATGCCTACTTTCAAATCAGGGGCAAACCGCTCGAGTTCTTTCTGCCAATTGCCAAGCACAGAAGTCGGGCAGATGATCAATGACGGCTGATCGGAATTCTGGCGATGAATATGCAGCAAGTATGCGATAAGCTGAACAGTTTTCCCGAGTCCCATATCATCCGCAAGGCACAAGCCAAAACCTTCTTCGCGCATGAAGACCAAATAATCGAATCCGGTTTTTTGATAAGGGCGAAGCTCGGTATGCAGATTGGTAGGGATCGGCGTCGACGGCAAGTCCCGTTTATCCAACAATTTATCTAGAAGCGAACGCAGCGACTTGTTCAGGTGGAACTCAACAAGCGGGTCGTCTTCTTCGATATTTTCTTCTAACATGATTTCGGGAACATTTTGGAACAACATGTCTTTGATGGTCCAATCGGCATCTTCCGCTTCTTCAATCATTTTCCGCAATTGCATGAGAAGAGCAGAGTCCACACGCACCCATTCGTTGCCGATGCGGATAAACTCCTTGTTTTCGGACACAAGCTGGTTAAAGTCCTGCATGCTCAACTCGTGTCCATTCAACGAAAACTGCCAATCAAAGCGGATGATTTGATCAAGTCCGACAACAGAAGCTTTCTTGATCGGCGAGTGGACATTCGCTTTGACACGCACTTTGGATTCCTGAACAGCTTTGAGCCAAGACGGGATCGACACTTCAATGCCGAACGACTGCAAAATCTCCGCGTCGTTGCGAAGGAAATCGAGTACTTGCGCATCGGTCCATTCCGCGTGATAGAAGCGGTCGCTTTCAAAATATTCCACTGCAGGGCAGAGGCTTAAAACAAGTGATTGCCGTTCTTGGATTTCGTCTGCATGAGCACGCCATTTTTCAGGCAGCACTTTGTCGAACGGTTCATTCATGCGGCGCTTTGTCGGAGCCCAGTAAACCGACCCGCGTTTTGAGCGCAACACGATTTTGAAAGTCCAAAAGGCATCTTCATCAGGCTCACTCAATTGTGCGGCCAGGACGTAATCGTCAGCGACCGGCAAGCCGTCCCAGCCAACTTGTTGGACGAAATGGCTGATAAACGGCAATTGAGCAGGCGTTAGACCTTTTTGACGCAATTGATGACGAATGGTATCTGCTAAGAACGATTGGATTTCTGCATCGCCATATGAATCACGGATGATGATTTCTTCACCTTCAACGTCGATATGATTCCATAATTCCGGATCGTTCAGCGAATCAGAAACGCGTGAAGCGAGATCTAACCATGCTTCATCCGATGCCCCTTGCCCGAGAAACGCCACATAATGATGGGGCGTTTGCTGAAACAAACGGACAAATTCAGCAGGCGTCAAGATCAAATCCAATCCATCGATGCGCGAATTCAACCCGTAAAAACTCGCTTTATCCAAAAAATAAAGATACGGTTTCCAGATTTCAGGAGGAATGCGATTTCCCGCTTCGTTGGTCGCCTGAATGCGGAACTCCTCGTCGCGGCTGATTTTTAGATAATAGGTTTTGCTTCCTTCTGTCTGAAATTGATTCATAGAAGATGTCCTTTCTCGATCTCTTCCTGTAATGCCCGCAGGCGCTTGTTCTGTGTACGCACTTCTGTCATGTACGCGTTCCAGAATTCCAGTTGACCGCTTTTCTTACAGGCCGCTTTCATCTTTTTCCAAATCCGAACGGCTTGTTTATAGCCGGGACGATTGCGCTCTTCCAGGAAATCCATCGCATACCGATGATAAAGCGGAAGAACATAATCAGGAGCGGCGTCTTGCACATCTTTTAAACCGCATTCCTCTACGAAATAAAGCGGAGAATTGTGAAGATGATGAAGTTCTGCCCATTGTTTGTATAATTGCTTCTCGATCAAGTAGGTAGAATAAGCCGGCAATCCATAATGCCCAAATTGTTTAAACAGATCTTCCCAATCCGTTTCACTTAATTGAATTTGTGAAAAAAGACGGCTCAATATGCGCACATACTGATGGCGGTATTGCGTATAGAGGCCTTCAAACAAATACGTTTTCACGTGCGGTTTGATGGCCATTAAAATAGCGGTTAATGCTTGTTGATGACGCTCAGTTTCTGCCTGAACGGCAAGCTGTACCCAATCGGCAGTTTCGGCAGGCGCGATTTTTTGAACGACAACGTCATCGCCGGACAAAATAGAGAAAAACGCCGTGATGCGATGATCCGGCTTAGCAAAAGCTGTAGCCTCATTGCTGCGCAATTTATCGGAGGTGAACAGTGACGTCCAAAACAGTCGATAGACGGTGAAGCGTTGTGAAAACGACCCGTTTTTCGTTTCAATAAATGCGCGCACCAATTTTCTTAAATGATCTAAAAAAGCATCAGCTTCGAATGTACGATGCTGCACGCGCAATTGTTCAAGCAAATCATTCAGTGCGTGCAATTCATCTTCGAACCAAGTTTTGAAAAACGAATGATGGACTTCTTCCGTACCGGCGATAAACGTATCCCATACTTCCATCAAGGAAATTAAATGGGCATACGTGCGGTAAAACACTTTCCATTCGCGTTCAAGCGGCACGAACGATAACGCATTTTTCAAGCGTCCTTCAAACATCTGCTCAAAATAGAAATAATTACGTGTTGTGTAATCCGGAACCGGGTCCCGCCAGACACTTTTGATAATTTGCGTCCATTGCTCCGGTGACCGTTTTTCCGCCAACATCTTCGATTGACTGCTTTGCTGGGCGCGCCAATTGGCAACCCATTCCGATAAGGAACCGATTTTCTGATACAGCGAAAAAATGACCGCAAGCCTGTGACGGCACATGTCGGGTTGAGGACAAGCGCAAACGGCATTTAGTTTTTCGAAATTCAAAACGACCTTCACCGTATGGGCATCTTTGACGATAGCTTCAAGTAATAGCCGTTCTTCATTGAATGACAGTATTTGTACGCCATCGTGGCGCACTAAAAAGACTGCTTTTCGAACCATTTCCTCATCCGATTCCCGTGATGGAGTGAGTGATTTGTCGATAGCAGCCATATAATTGTAGATCGTATCATCGAATCTTTTTGCTAAAGACTGGACTGTAGCCATATGCATCGCTCCAAATAAAAACTTTCCTTCTATTATACGGCTTTAAAATGGTGGCGTAAACGATGAACACCAAGTATTATCTTGTAATGCTTGTTCACAGGTGCATAAATTGGCGTATATGAGGGGCATATAAGAAAGAAATGAAGATAGCATCAAATGAATAATAGAAATTTTTCAATTATTGGAATTTATTTGGAATTAATAAGAGTGAAAAGATTCATGAAAAATTCGATTGGAGGATTGTGATGAGTCAATCTTTTGTATTGGAAATTCCAGAAATCAGTTATTTGCTAAAGCAAGAAAGCGTGTTTGGGTGGCAAGCATACGGACCTTCTCGATCTGGGAATTACGAAAAGATCAGTTGGTCTGTGGAATCTTCCGGCAGCAAAGTCGTGATGAAAAGCTTGGAATCTATAGAAGGGGCGCAGAAATCAGCCGAAATTGATTTTACGTCTAACCGAATAACTATCCATAAGGGAGAAATGAGCGACCGAGAATTCACAAAATTTCTTCAGTATTTATTGGAAAAGGCGGTGCTTAGCACTTCGGAAAAGGAAATGAATTTCGTCATTTTCTCTAAAAAAACATCTGAAAAAGTAGTTGGCATGAGGGGATAATCCTTGTGCTTTTTTATATCCAAAATAAGAAATTTATGATATACTAATTGTAGTAAGAATTTTCAAAATTATTATCCAAAAAGGGGGGGAGTGACATGCTGCAAGTTAAATTGATGAAACCTTTCTATACAAAAAAAGAAGGACACTTGGTAAAGTTCGTATTTGCCTATCAATATTTCTCAATCTTGAAAGATGATGAATTGTTCCACTTTATACCGGTTGAAGGAAAAGAAATCATCGTCAATTTAAATACTCTCCAAGTGGAAAATCTATCTGAAGTGTTTGTGTTCCAAAAAGGCAATAGATTTATCCGCTTGCCCCTTTACCAGTTGTTGTTGGTATCGGATATCCACACGCATCTACAAGCGATCCTGCAAGAAGAAAAAGCGGGAGTGCATGGAGTGAACGAACAAACGCGAGAGGAAGCGGAAGAAGCGATTAAGCTTCTGGAGAAGGAAAATTTTGATCGAATGATTGACTATGCGCTAGAAACGCACGATGAAGCCATGTTCAAAAAATTACTCGAACAGCAATTGCTTGAAAAAGAAATGCTTGAAAAACAATTGCTCGAAAAACAGGAAAATGGAGGTTTTTAAAAGTGAAAGCAGCCAATGGATAAACGCCTGTCCACACTCAGAAAAAATGGACAGGCGTTTTTGTGTGTCCAAAAACAGTAAAAAGCCCTTTCCGCTAGGTACCGGATAAGGGCTTTAGAATACAGTCATAAGTTTTGGGTTACAGCAAAGTGACATAATTGATAACAAACATGACAAGTGCAGAACCACCGATCCCCAACGCTAAATCTTCCCAACTCAATTCAAGTAATTTGTCAAAATTCATCTCAATCCGCCCCTTTTTCAATGGTTTCTTTTTCTTTGACTGATACCCGTCGATGTAATTCGACTTTTCAGATATCTATATGTCTTGTTTTTATTATAAAGGTACATAAAATTATTATCATGAATAGAAATAACTAAATATTCTAAAATAGCTAAATTTTCAATTGAAAATGGTATGAACCTAGTCGCTCTAGGGCTTGTAATTAAAAGGGTGAACCAATTCATAGATTGAGATAGGTCAAAAGAATTGGTAATCACACATTTAAACGCTCATAAATTATTAGTATAGGGATTTTAACAGGTAAAAATGGAAGAAGACCTGCACCACAGGATTGCTAGTTGGAATGCTGACGCATTAGCAGTGAAATAACGAAATTCGCGATGCATGCCAAAATCTTTTGGAAACGTTATGCTAGATGAGTACATAACTGAAAATAGGAGTGGATGATTATGCGCACTACACCAAAGCGACTTCAAAAAGGGGACACAATTGGTATCATTTCCCCTTCAAGCCCACCAAACGTGGAGAATTTACAAAAAGCCTTGCCGTTTCTCGAAGCGTTAGGACTTAACGTGAAAATGGGCAAATCGGTGGAAGCGGAGCGCGGCTATCTAGCAGGCGACGATGACGCACGACTTGCTGACTTGCACGAAATGTTCGAAGATCCGGCCGTAGCAGGCATCATTTGCGCAGGCGGTGGATTTGGCGCATCGCGCATTGCAGATCGCATCGATTTTGGGATGATTAAGGAAAATCCTAAAGTGTTTTGGGGCTATTCGGATATTACATTTTTGCATACAGCGATTGGCCAGTATGCGGAGCTTGTAACGTTTCATGGACCGATGCTAGCGTCCGACGTCGGCAAGGAAGAATTTCATGAACGTAGCGGAAGGATGTTCGGACAATTGTTCGGCCCATTCGAATTGCATTACACCGAAGAAGTATCGCCGCTAAAGGCGCTTGTCCGCGGGCAAGGAGAAGGGGAATTGGTTGGCGGCAACTTGGCATCGATCAGAAGTTCGCTTGGCACCAAATTCGAGTTGGATACGAAAGGCAAGATTTTATTGATCGAAGATACGGGCAAAGAGCCGTATCAAGTTGATGAGTTATTGAATCAATTACGGATGGCCCGAAAATTTGAAGAAGTCGCCGGCATCGTCATCGGTGACTTTAAAAATGCAGCACCGGAAGATCCGGCGCATTCGTTAAGCTTGGATGAAGTGTTTGCCGATTATTTCAGCGATTTAAAAGTCCCAGTAGTGAAAGGCTTTAAAATCGGTCATTGCGAACCGCATTTCTCTGTACCGCTTGGTGCTAAGGCACGCCTCGATGGGGACGCATTGACGCTGACGGTATTGCCGGGCGTAGAGTGAACAGTAAAAAGGGATGCGCAACACGGCATCCCCAAGCAGCATTAAAAGGTGAAATTCCATCGTATTTATGTTATAATTACTAGATATTGTTTCTATAAACAGAGAGGCGTGGATGACGATGGCATTTCAACCGCATGAAAAAGAAGTATCGGAATTTGTAGCAGCCCGCAGAATTGGCGAGTGGATTTCATTCACACGCAATGGCGTGGAAGTCAATGGAACCATTTTTAAAATTATGGACAACTCGGTGATTGTTGAAATTTCACCAGAAGACGCAAAAGAAATTGGTGCGGCATCAAACATGACCGTCATTTCGCATAAGAAATACAAAATCGTATAATTGTTCGATAAGAAATCCTTTAATTATATAGGATTGAACCGCAGGCATGCTCACACAATCTGAGCTGGCTGCGGTTTTTTATGGAGTGAAGTAAGCATGTTTAAATTTAGGTAATACTATCAGTTTTAAAGCATAGGTTTTTTTGGTAAAATAATGAAAGTAAACTAATACGGGTGTTGAAAGGAATCACTTAACATGATATTTGATTTTAGATTCTGGCATTATTTCACCCGACAAGGTGAATTGATACATAACTTACAAAATGGCGAAATGCGCCACTTAAATAAACGCCTCGGCTGGATTCTTACAATTGGAATCTTGGTTTTTGCGCTGCGTGAAATTTGGGGCATGAATACAACATCATTGACGCCATATTTAGCGCAAGGTCAATGGGACGAATACACATTGGCGCGGTGGACGTCACTTGCGGGAACATTGATTTGGGCAGGAATCTATTTAGCATTCCATTTATACGGGTCCGCTTTTTTATTTTCGAAATTTTTGAAAATGTCTTGGCGCTCAGCGCTTGTCATGCAGGCATATGTTGTGAGCTTGTTGGTTGTTGAGAAAGCATTAACGTTCTTTGTTTTTGCGCTTGTTGGCTATACGATGCCGGTTTCGTTGTTTTCATTCGGACCGCTTGCAGCTACTTTTGTCGGCATCGCGATTCTTATTTATTTCTTTAACCAATTGACGATCTTCACGGCGTTAATCATTGCGGTTCAATACCGCTATATCCGCAGTTTCACAAAGTATTCACCAAAGCTGATTTTATTCGGTTTGATCGTGTTGCATATTCTTGTAGCGCTCGCAGTAGCCTCTTTAAGCTACATACCGCTCGGTGAAATGCTCAGCGATTTCACGAGAGGAGGTCCTTCTGTTGAATAAATTCTTTTTCATCGGCCTTTCCGTGGCAGTGACGGCGTTCATCTCAGCGAATGCATTATTAATGTTTGGCGAAAAAAGCATTATTGATAAAAATGTGTATGTCAGCGAATACGAGCAAGCGTTCACGGGCAAATACGAAGAAATGTTGCCGAAAGAAGCAGTAGCGGCACCACTTTCCACAGTACAAATTTACGTTCAGGATTCGCGGACGATCGAGCGATGGTTAGTTGAAGAGGGCGATTTTGTACAAGCAGGTTCTCAATTAGCGGCATTAAATAAAGCTGAATCTGGCGAACAACATGCAATATGGGAAGCTGAAAAAAAAGCATTAGAAGCTGAAAAAACGCAAGTGCAAAGTTCTTTAGCATCGCTGGAATCAGCTCGTGCGACTAATCGGGGAGGAGAGTCACGTGGCACCTCGGATGGAGTAGCTCAAACTGATGAAAGTGGAAACACCGTCAATTTCAATGTGGATTTGAATGTGGATGTTGAAGTACCACAAGACGGTGCTTATGCGGCGGGCATTGCGCAAGCGGAACAACGCATGGCAGCGATTGAATCGCAGCTGGCAGTTGTCAACGCGCAATTGAACCAAAGTCAGTCAACGCCTGCATTGATCAGCCCAGTGGAAGGCACCGTTGCTAAAATCAACCGCACTACAGAACCATTCAGCGTCGAGATTTACTCGCCTGAAAAGACGTTTGTAACGTATTTATTGGAAGACGAATGGCATGAAGTGGCCGCTGATAGCCGGGTGCTCGTTCAAGCAGAAGGCTTAGCGCAAGCGGTTCCGGGCACCATTATAAGCGTGGACGCGATTCCAGCGGCACCTTCGCAATGGCTGGAAGCTTACCAAGCGCTCGACCCGATCGAGCAAGCGAATCCAATCGCCTTTTACAAAGTGCAGATCGGCATCGGACCTGAAGTGGAAGCGGCATTGCCGCTCGGCAGCAGTGCAAACGCTCAAATTATCATCAATGAAGCATTGAACGCAGTCGCATTGCCGGAAAAATTTGTAATCGATCGCTATGAGGAAAATGGATCCGCTTTTGTCTTATCAGAGGCTGGCGAAGCCAAGTTGGCCCCGGTGGTCATCGGATTTGATATCGGCGGCAAAGCGGTGCTCGACAGCGGCGTCGTTCCCGGATCGATCGTGTTGAATGAAAGAAAGCTGCAATACTTCCAAAAGGCACCCCGCATTTTTGTGCCTTTCCCGAGTGTTCAGCCGGATTATGAATTCGCCAAAGCGACACCTTGGCGCAAATACGTCGAATATGTATTGGCACGATAACCAAACCCGGAAGCGGCCGCTTCCGGGTTTTTCTTTTGAGTGTTAAGTAATAGGGCGTCGTGCTAAGAACCAAGTTCAAAAGTTTGTATGGAAGAGCCGTTCACGAACAGCTACTTAACGATAGGAGCGCATTTCGCTCGTGCGAAATGCATATTAATAGGTGAGGATTTTTCGTTATCAGGCAGTAACCGGGTTTTAACAGGTAACTTTTTTGGGTTATCCGGCAGTAAGCGGAATTTATCAGGCATTACTCCAACTTTATCAGGCACTAGCGATTTCGTGCCGCTCCACACCCCAAGTTCAAAAGCTTATATGGAAGAGCCGTTCACGAACGGCTCCTTAAGGGCAAGAGCGCATTTCTCCTGAGCGAAATGCCACCGACATAGGAGAAGAATTTTTATCAGGCAGTAACAGGACTTAATCAGGCACTACCCGCGATACACGACATGTATAAAGCAAACGAACATACCAAACCAGCCCCAAATCCTCCACATACGTGCATTTACTTTTCCCCTGATTGGGCGTAGAATGGGTGGATAATTCGGAAGGCGAAAGAAGGCGCAAGCATTTGAATCCATGGAAGATCTACGCAATTTTAACGACAGTTATGCTGATTTGGGGCTTTAATTTGCCTGCAGTCAAATATTTGGTTGGCATCGTGGAACCGGTCACGTTAACGGCATTTCGCATCTTGCTTGCGGGGACATCGGTTTTCGTGATCTTGGCGTTTGTGAAATTGCTAAGATGGCCAAAGAAACATGAATGGAAATACATCTTTTGGGGCGCAATGCTCAATGTAGTAGGGCACCATTATTTCTTATCGAGCGGCTTGTCCATTACGAGCGGATCGAATGCGGGACTGATTCTCGGCACCGGTCCAATGCTGACGGCGGTGATGGTGTCGCTGATCATGCGTACGTATCCATCACGACTGCAATGGTTGGGTGTATTCATTGGCCTCGCTGGAGTTGCGGCTACGGTGCTCGTAGGCAGCGGCGGTGCGACGGGCATGAATATTGGAGATGTGTTCGTGTTCATTTCGATTTTTGTTCAAGTGCTGAGCTATATCGTTATCTCGAAAGCGGCACGGTCGATGGATCCGCGGCTATTAACAGCTTATATGTTCATCACCGGCTCACTTGTGTTGTTCGTCATTTCGCTGATCCAAGAGCCTGGCGAAATCAGTGCGTTTCTCGACGTGCCCCCGACATTTTGGTTGGCATTTGTGTTTTCGGCAGTGATCGGTACAGCGGTCGGGCATATGCTTTATAATTTCTCGATTGGCCAAGCAGGTCCGACGAAAGCGGCCATTTTCATGAACTTAAATACGCTTTTCTCACTTGTTGGCGCGAGCGTCATTCTTGGTGAAGCCATTACGGGACGCCATATTTTCGGACTCGTGTTGATTGTCATCGGTGTGTTGTTCGGCTCAGGAGCGGCGGAAGATTTAATGCGCAAACGGCAAAGGCGGCTCAGTTCATGAGCCGCTTTTTTTCATTCTACAGCCCGCCGTTGTTTATTTTCCTAGAGAATGCAATATAATAGAGGAAAGCCCAAAACGAAACGGAGATTTTACTTATGTCTTTAAGCTTAAACCCACGCGCTGAGGCGCTTCCGATATCGGGCATCCGCCAGTTTTTCAATCAGCTGGCCGACTACCCTGATGCCATCAACTTAACAATCGGCCAACCCGATTTTCCAACGCCTGAAGCTGTCAAACAGGCGGGGAAAGACGCCATTACCAATAATCTAACGGGCTACTCTCATAACGCAGGACTGATCGAGCTGCGCACCGAAGCGGCCAGTTTTTTCAACGACCGTTACGGACTTTCCTACGATCCCCAGACGGAAATCGTCGTCACAAACGGGGCGACGGAAGCATTGGATGCCGTATTCCGGACGATTATAGCGCCAGGCGATGAAGTGGTTATTCCGGCCCCTTGCTATACCGGCTATGGCCCAATCGTCGAATTGAACGGCGGCATTCCTGTGTTGCTCGATACATCGGATACCGGACTCGTGCCGACAGCAGCTAAACTAAAAGCCTTGATTACGAATAAAACCAAAGCCGTACTGTTCAATTTTCCGTCGAACCCGACCGGCGTCACGTTGACGAAAGAACAAATGGATCCGCTCGTCGAAGAGCTTGCCTTGCATGAACTATTCGTCGTGACCGACGAAATATACAGCGAAAACACATTTGAAGGCGAGCATACCTCATTCGCCTCTTATGAAGCCATTAAAGATCGTACATTCCTTGTCCAAGGTTTGTCGAAGTCGCATTCGATGACAGGCTGGCGCATGGGCTTTTTACTTGGACCGGAACGGTTCATGAAGCATGCATTAAAAGTCCATATGTATAACGCCGTATGTGCGTCTTTGCCGAGTCAATACGCGGCAATTGAAGCGCTGAAAAACAACCGCGACGTACCAGAAGAAATGAACCGCGCTTACAAAGAACGCCGTGATTTCGTATACGGCAAATTGCTTGAAATGGGACTAGACGTTGTGAAGCCGAAAGGCGCGTTTTATATTTTCCCATCGATTGAAAAGTACGGGATGGAATCATTCGCGTTTGCGACGCGTTTATTGAAAGAAGGAGGCGTCGCGGCTGTGCCGGGCTCAGCCTTTACACCATATGGCGAAGGCTTCTTGCGCATTTCCTACGCCTATTCGATGCCAACGCTCGAACGCGCGATGGAACGCATGGCCGAATGGCTTAAAACTTTAGAACAATAAAAATAGAATTGCATCAGCGATAAAAGGAGGAGATCCGGATGGCTTCTTTATGGGGGACACCTGAAAAACTGCAAGATTTATTATGTGAAATGGTCAGCTGGGGAAGCATCACCTTGTCTGAAGGGGAAGTTGAATTCGCCTATAAGTTGAAATCGAAATTGGAGCAGCTGCCGTATTTCCAGCAACATCCGGAACATCTGCATCTTAGCGAAGTCAATTGGGGGCGTGAGAACGTCACCGCGCTTTACAAACATCCCGAAGCATCAGAAACAGTGGTCTTAATCAGCCACTTTGACACTGTGAGCACTGCAGAATACGGTGACTTGGAGCCGCTTGCCTGCCGTCCGCACGAATTGGCGCAAGCATTTATCGCAATGCGCGATGAATTGGATCCAGATGCGCAGGCGGACCTCGAATCAGGGGAATACCTATTCGGCCGAGGCACGATGGACATGAAAGCTGGACTGGCCTTACATATGGCGATGATTGAAAAAGCATCGACAGAAAACTGGCCGATCAATTTATTATTGATGTCGGTGCCTGACGAAGAAGTGAACTCAGCAGGCATGCGCTACGGGGTTGCAAAATTGCTTGACCTTGAGCGCGAATTCGACCTGGAATATACCTTGTTCTTAAACGGCGAACCGGTCTTTGCGCAAAAGCCAGGCGATACCGAACATTACCTTTACACCGGCTCAATTGGGAAAATCATGCCGTCCGCGTTATTCTACGGCAAAGAAACGCATGTCGGTGAGCCGTTATCAGGCATCACTTCGAGCTATATTTCGACCTATTTGACACACCGCATGGAATGGAATGAAAACTTCAAAGAAACGGTATACGGCGAAACGACGCCGCTGCCAGTTACGCTCATGCACAAAGACATGAAATCGGAGTATTCCGCACAGACGCCTTATCACACAAGCGCGATGTACAACGTGTTCTTAATGGAGAAAAATGCGGACGAAGTGTTTGCGCAATTTGAGAAAATCGCGATTGAAGCGATGGACCATTGCACACGCGACTACCTCGCGGTGTGCGAACGCGAAAACATCGAACCGGTCGGCGACATCCGCGTCATGCGTTTTGAAGAACTGAAGCGCTATGCGGTGAATAAATTCGGGCGCGACTATATTGATAAAGCTTTGGTAGATACGATGATGCATCCAGAATGGGACGTGCGTGAAAAATCAATGCATATTGCCGATATTTTGCTCATTAACTGCCAGGAACTAACGCCGGCGTGTATTTTATTGTACGCACCGCCTTATTACCCGGCCGTGAACTCTTCCGAAGACGAACTTGTCAAACAATGCGTGAATCAAATCACGGATAATGCCATGAGGAAGTTCGGACTGGATCTCAAGCAGATTCATTATTTCAACGGCATTTCCGATTTAAGCTACGTCAATTACGGGGATAAAGAAGACAGCTTTGTCACATACGAACAAAACACGCCGGTTTATGGCGATTCCTATAGCATTCCGTTCCAAGGGATGAAACAACTCAATGCGCCAGTACTGAACGTAGGTCCGTTCGGCAAAGACGCCCATAAGCGCACCGAACGCCTCCACATCAAAAACACATTCGAAGAAATGCCCGTGCTGCTCGAGGAAATGATTTTATCGATTCCCGTGAAGAGCAGAGCTTGATGAAGAAATTGAATGTGCTTGGATAATTACAGTCGAAAGAGCCCTCCACAAACGTGGAGGGCTCTTTTTGTTAAAGTGAAAATTCGCTTTTATTGAAAAAATGAAGATCGTAGCGATTGGCGGGTAAAATTGAAATAAGTCCGGTTAATAGGGGCATTTCGCCCGAGCGAAATGCGCGTTTGTCATTCAGGAGCCGTTCGCGAACGGCTCTTCCATACAATCCTTTGAACTTGGCTTGTAGAGTAGCATTAAATCGCTAATGCCTGATAAAAGCGAGTTACTGCCTGATAAAATCCGCTTACTGCCGGATAACCAAAAAAGGTTGCTTGTTAAAATTGAGTTAGTGCCTGATAACGGAAAAGCACACTCTTTATCGATGGCATTTCGCTTGAGCTTCGGTGAGAAAAGGCTGATGCCGAAAGCCTCTCCCTAAAAAGAGCCATAATCATGTACAATTATGGTGTATATAGAGGATTCAAGGGGGAATGGCTGATGAAAATCGTCAAGGCTGACATTTACATAGTGGAGTTTCCGTTAAAAGAACCGTTTATCATTTCGTATGCGACTTACCCGCATATGGCTGCGGTCATTGTGAAGTTGGAAACCGATACGGGGCTGATCGGCTTCGGCGAAGCGGTGCCGGATGAGCATGTGACCGGCGAGCAAGCGAATGGGGCATTTGAAATTTTGAAGAATGTATTGGTGCCGGCAATCCTTGGCCAAAACCCTTTTGACATTGAGCATATTCATTTCTTGATGGCGTCAAAAATCGCGCGCAATCCAGCGGCGAAGGCGGCAATCGATATTGCTTGCTATGATTTGATGGGCAAGGCGACTGGGCAGCCGGTTTATAATTTAATCGGCGGACGGGCGCATGACAATTTGCAATACCCGAAAGTGCTGAGCATCGAAGCGCCAGCAATCATGGCGGAAAAAGCGAAGCGCGCAGTAGACCAAGGCTTCAGTAGCCTTAAGCTGAAAGTGGGCGGGTCTGATTCTGCAATGGACGTCAAACGCATTTACGCCGTGCGCGAAGCGGTCGGACCAGATATGCCGATCCGTATCGATGTGAATCAAGGATGGAAAACAGTTGGGCACGCGATTCAAGTCATCAAAGAGCTTGACGACGCGAAGCTCACATGGATTGAACAGCCGATTCGTATGGGCGACATCCGGGGTCTAGCCGATGTTCGCAAAAAGTCCGCGACGCCAATCATGGCGGATGAATCCGTGCAGACGATGGAAGATGTGTTGGAAATCATCCGGTTGGAAGCGGCCGATTACATCAACATCAAGCTGATGAAATGCGGCGGCATTTTCCCCGCGATCCAAATGGCGAAAGCGGCAGAAGCGGCAGGCATCATTGCCCAAATTGGTTCGATGGTGGAGTCGTCGATTGGTTCCGCTGCAGGCTATCACGCCGTCATGTCGCGCCGCAATATCGAGACGGCTGAACTCACCGGACCGCTCTTATTTTCCGAAAAGATTGGTGATTTGGAATACAAATTACCTTACGTCATGCTGACGGATAAGGCGGGACTTGGCATCAAAGTGAACGAGCAGCAATTGAAAAAATTGACCGTCAAGTCATGCACAGTGGAAGGAGGGGGAGCGATCGATGGCCATTGAAACGAAGATCCATGATTGGTTCAATTATTTCCACACGCATCCGGAAGTGAGTTGGCACGAAACCGGGACCACGGCAAAGCTTGCAGCGATTTTGGAAAGTGAAGGCATTACACATCAAACCTTTGACGATGTGACCGGCGTGTTTGCCGAAATCGGAGAAGGCGACCGGGTCGTCGCGGTGCGCGCCGACATCGATGCGCTGTGGCAAGAAGTCGATGGCATAGTCCAAGCCAACCACTCATGTGGCCATGACGCCAATATGGCAATGGTTCTTGGCGCGCTCTTGTACTTGAAAAATGAAACACTGACGAAACGTATTCGCTTTATTTTTCAGCCAGCAGAAGAACGCGGCAACGGCTCGCTAGCCATGATTGAACGCGGGGCGTTACAAGATGTGACCCATTTATACGGCGTCCATTTGCGTCCAATTGAAGAATTACCGTTCGGCAAAGTGACGCCGGCGCTGCACCACGGATCAGGCATTTTCCTGAAAGGGAAAATCTCAGGCGTGGACGCACACGGTGCACGTCCGCATCAAGGCAAAAATGCAATTGATGTCATTGCGGCGATCCACCAATTCATCAAGTCGATTTATTTCTCGCCGTTCGAGTCGTATTCAGCGAAATTGACGAACGTTCAAGCGGGTGGCGATTCGTTGAATATCATTCCTGGAAGCGCGACATTCGCACTTGATGTGCGTGCCCAATCGAATCGAATCATGGATGAGATGAAAAGCCGCATCGACGCAGGGCTTGGCTCGATTGCGACACTTTTTGACGTAGAGATCGATTGGCATTGGGATGATTTCACACCGGCTGCGGAAGTGTCGGAAGAAGCGAAAGACATCGCGGACGCTGCAATTCGAGCTGTCATCGGAGATGCCCATACGGCACCGCCGCTTCATACGACAGGTGCCGATGATTTTCATTTTTATACGATTAAAAAACCGGAACTAAAAGCGGCAATGCTTGGTATCGGCGCAGATCTTGCGCCCGGTTTGCACCATCCGGATATGAGCTTCAACCACAAGGCGCTCGATATCGGTGCCCGTGTCTTGGCAGAGACATTGAAACGCAGCTGAATAAACTTACTTATGCAACTAAGGTTTTCTGAAAGACTTTTCGGGTAATAAAAGACGAGTTACGAATTATAGAATGAGGGAGTTTATTTTTTATGAATGCAATTTTAGATGCGTTGACGTGGATCGTTGACGAAGGCAATAACTTATTATGGACTTATGTGTTGATCGCTTTACTATTAGGGCTTGGCATTTACTTTACAGTGCGGACGAATTTCGTGCAGTTCCGTTTGTTCGGTGAAATGTTTCGTGTGATTTCAGAAAAGAAAGACGGAGAAGCGGGAATCTCGGCATTCCAGGCGTTCACCATTTCAACCGCTTCACGCGTTGGAACAGGGAACATCACCGGCGTAGCGTTGGCGATTGCTGTCGGCGGACCGGGCGCAGTATTCTGGATGTGGATCATTGCATTGATCGGTATGGCAACAGCATTTATTGAAAGCACGCTTGCTCAAGTATACAAAGTGCGCGACGGTGAAGAATTCCGCGGTGGCCCTGCTTATTATATGCAAAAAGGACTCGGCAGAAGAAAGCTCGGCGTTGTATTTGCAGTATTATTGACCATTGCTTTTGGATTTATCTTCAACTCGGTACAATCAAACACAATCGCCCAATCATTTGGGGCAGTGTTCAATATTCCGGAATGGATAATCGGCGCATCGCTAGTCGTATTATCTGGACTTGTCATCTTTGGCGGGGTTAGACGTATCGCTCATGTCACGCAAATATTGGTTCCTGTCATGGCGGTATTATACATATTGGTTGCTTTTTGGGTCGTTCTCACCAATTTCACCGAAATTCCTGCTGTTTTCATGCTGATTGTCAAAAGCGCATTCGGTTTAGAAGAAGCTACAGGCGGCGCAATCGGTGCGGCGCTTATGCAAGGCATACGCCGCGGCTTGTTCTCGAATGAGGCAGGGATGGGGTCGGTGCCAAACGCAGCTGCTTCAGCAAACGTTTCGCACCCGGCAAAACAAGGACTTGTGCAAAGTCTTGGTGTTTTCTTCGACACAATCATCATCTGTTCAGCGACAGCGTTCATCATTATCCTGGCTGGCGTCTACAAAACAGGCGAACAAGAAGGCATTTTACTGACACAAGCGTCGCTTGGCGAACACGTTGGCAGTTGGGCACCGTATTTCCTAGCATTCGCTATTCTGTTTTTCGCTTTCAGCTCGATTGTTGGAAACTATTATTACGGTGAAACGAACATCGAATTCATCAATGCGCATAGCGCGTGGCTAATCGCTTACCGCATCGGCGTATTGGGAATGGTCATGTTCGGCGCACTCGCGAAAGTATCGCTCGTATGGAACATGGCAGATTTATTCATGGGCTTAATGGCTGTATTGAATCTGGTCGTTATTGCCGGACTCGGGAACATCGCGTTTAAAGTGCTGGGCGATTACACAGCACAGCGCAAAGCAGGCAAGAATCCCGAATTTTTCGCTAAGAACATCTCTGGTTTGAAAGGCACGAATTGCTGGGGCGAACATAGCAGAGACGAGTAAAGCTATTGGGCAAAATTTGTTGTTATATCAATTAAAGATAAAATCACTTTAAAACCAATACACCTTTCGTTGAGAATTTAGGTATTTAAAATACCAATTAGTCAGCGAGAGGTGTATTTAGTATAAGAACTAATTATTAAAAGTCAGGATGCTCTATTACTTCTGAACAGTTGGTAAATAGAAATGCTACCTAGCATTTAAGAGAGACAAGTGTATTGTGAGCGGAACTCTAAGTAGTTGTTTAACGTCTTAAAGTTTATAATTAAAGCAATTCAGTGCCGAATAGAGCACCTGGCAAGTAGGGGGATTGAGAATGCGGTGTGAAAAATGCGGGATAAATAATGGCGTACCTGCTAATTTTTGTAAAATTTGTGGAGTTTCTTTAAATGAAAAACATGCAAAAAAAACGAAAACGAAAAAATTTTTCTCCATTTTTCTTTTACTAGTTTTCTTTGGCGGAGCGGGATATAACATCGCTAAGTTAAATGAAACTGATACAGAACAAGCAGTTCCTGTTATAGAAAGGGCTATGTCTGAAAAAGAAAATTCACCGGAAATTATAACGAATTCGGAGAATGTCGGAGAAATTAATGAGCCAGAACAACCGGTTGCAACAGAGGAGATATCCGAAGGTATTGTAGTGAAGCCGGAAGACGTGATTCCGCCATCCAAACAGCCAGAGAAAATAGAACCGAAAACGAAAGAAAAGACAGCGATAATAAAAGAAGCTCAACAGAAGTCATACACAATTCTGACGGAAAGCGGCCAAGGGTCCGGCTTTTTGTTTAATGACAAC
The DNA here is from genome assembly GCA_041553775.1 of Planococcus sp. (in: firmicutes). Lineage (GTDB taxonomy): Bacteria > Bacillota > Bacilli > Bacillales_A > Planococcaceae > Planococcus. The sequence goes on along the minus strand of JBFEIJ010000006.1, from coordinate 14,548 downwards.
GGCATGGTGGCGACCAATGCACATGTAGTAGCTGGCTTTACCAATGTGATTGTCCGCAATATAAATGGGCAGGACTTGGCTGGACGGGTAGTCGGTATATCTGATACCTCCGATATCGCACTGATTAAAGTTTCGGAATTTGAAGAGATAGCACCACTTGAAATTGAAATGAATAAGACGGATGTCGGAACGGAAATCATAGCGCTTGGCAGTCCATCAGGTTATGAAAATACTGCGTCAATCGGATATTTAACTGGTATTGACAGGGATTTCCACCAGGAGTTTATCTACGAAGATATCTATCAGATAGATGCGTATATCGCTGCAGGAAGCAGTGGGGGCCCGCTGATTGATGGCAGAACAGGGAAAGTCATTGGCATCAATTCGCTTGTCATGACAGATGTAAACACTAGCGGGTTTTCAATACCGATGTATTCGGTGCATGCAGAATTGACTGAATGGGCGCGCAACCCAATGTCTGAGAAAGAAGTGGTGGCTAAATTTCATGTGTACGATGAGTTTAGTGTAGTTGAAGATGAAAATTTTGAATACGATGTTGATCTGGAAATGGGCTTTAACGAAAGTACGTTGCGAGAGTTTATCGGCGATTTCCGTTATTACTATGAGATGGCTTTGAAAAATGAAGATTTCTTCTATGTGCAAGACTTGCTCGTTTATAAAAGTGATATCTACAATGGCATATTTGAATATATCAATGACATTTCGGGGCAAGGCTTAGAGTTCAATTTTACCAAACTGAAAATACTAGAAGTGGCCATTTTTGAAGATCATGCAGTCCTTCAAACTGAAGAAGCGTTTGATTTTATGGATGGACAAGGACAATGGACTCTTGAGGAGCGTAGAAAATCCTATACAATCGTTATGGATGTAAACGGATTTTATTACATTTCCGATATTGTCAATCACGAATAATCCTTTTGAATCTTGAGGAACGAAATAATAAGAGCTATTCGCTGGAATGATCAAATGATTTCATAAATGGTTTCTGGTGTTCAAAGTTTAAAGGCAGAGCAATTTATGGTAAAATATACTGTACTGTTTAGAAAAAGTATCATTTATTTATTGGCAATAGCATAAAGTTTCTATTAATTTCAAACATATCAAGAGACAGGCATTTGACAACGATTTATTAAAAAAATGACCTATAATGAAAGAGGGATGAATGTGGCAATTCTTGTAACTGGTGGAGCGGGCTTTATCGGAAGCCATGCTGCTGTTGAATTATTGGAAAACGGATACGATATAGTAATAGTGGATAATTTATCGAATAGCCAGATAGAATCGATTGAAAGAGTAAAAGAATTAACTGGAAAAGACTTTCCTTTTTATCAAACAGACTTATTGAATTTGAGTGAACTTGAAGAAATTTTTAGCCGTCACTCAATTGAAGCGGTGATGCATTTCGCCGGTTTAAAAGCTGTAGGAGAGTCTGTGGAAATGCCACTTGCTTATTACCATAACAACATTACAGGCACGCTGAATCTATGCGCAGCTATGGACAAATACAGTGTCAAAAATTTGGTTTTCAGTTCATCTGCAACAGTATACGGAAATCCTGAACGTGTGCCGATTGATGAATCTTTTCCACTCTCTGCGACCAATCCATATGGAAGAACAAAGTTAATGATAGAAGAAATCTTACGGGATCTTCACGTTTCCAATCCTTCTTGGAGAATCGCAATCCTTAGATATTTCAATCCAATTGGAGCCCACGAAAGTGGTCGTATTGGGGAAAATCCGACTGGCATACCGAATAATTTGATGCCATATATTACACAAGTGGCAATAGGTAAACGTGAGCAGCTCCAAGTGTTTGGCGACGACTATGAAACGCAAGACGGGACAGGTGTTCGTGATTATATCCATGTGGTCGATTTGGTTAAAGGCCATTTGAAGGCGCTCGAGTATTTGAAGAGCCACGAAGGGGTCGAGACATTTAATCTAGGGACAGGAACGGGATATAGTGTTCTGGATTTAGTAACTAATTTCAGTGAAGCCACTACTAGAAAAATTCCTTATAAAATCACGGAAAGACGTTCAGGAGATATTGGGGTTTGCTATGCCGATCCGGAAAAAGCAAAATTGCTTCTTGGGTGGACTGCAGAAAAAAATCTGAAAGAAATGTGCAAAGACTCATGGAAGTGGCAGTCGCAAAACCCTAATGGTTTTCAATGACCACCAACCATTCCAACGTGCCATAAAGGAGATAAATTATGTTTGATATATATAAGGAAATGTGGACCCGTCGTGATATGATTCGTTCGCTTTCCTTGCAAGAAATTAAAAGAGAATATGCGGGCACGTTATTTGGATTCGCATGGGGTCTCATCAACCCGCTTATGCGAATCGCGGTTTTTTGGTTCGTGTTCAGTATTGGTGCCAGAGCAGGCGGTCCAGTCAATGGCGCGCCTTATTTCGCATGGCTCGCTATCGGTATGGTCGCGTGGTTCCTGTTAAATGATGGATTCCGGTTAACGCAGAAGTCTTTTCGTAGTAAAAGGTCAATCATTAAGAATACGCCTTTTCCGATTGCAATCTTGCCTGCAGTTCAAATTCTTTACTCGTATTACATTCACTTGATTTTGCTTTTCGTGATGTACATTGTGATGGCAGTGGCCTTAGGGACAGTATCGGTCTACAACGTGCAGATTCTATACTATGACTTCGCTGCAGTTATGCTGCTTTTGGGCATTGGATCTGTAACAGCGCCATTAGTTGCAGTCAGTAAGGACTTCGGTCGATTTTTAGATACGATTCTCGTATTTCTATTTTGGATGACGCCTATTTTTTGGTCCGCAGATAATTTGGGGGTTCTTGAAAAGATAGTGAAAATAAATCCATTCCATTACGTGGTACAAGGTTATCGCGACTCTTTTTTCTATGAAGTAGGATTCTGGGAACAGCCGTTATACACATTGTACTTCTGGATATTGGTATTTATTCTATTTGTGCTAGGCAATTATTTGCATAAACGATTAAAACCGGTTTTCTTGGATACTTTATAAAATTCGTTGAAGAAAGGAGGATTTCAATGGAAGTTGCTGTGAGTGTAAAAGGGTTAACGAAAAAATATAGTTTATATAAAGATCCTTGGGGTCCAATAAAAGAAGTTTTCACCAAGAAAAAATTGCATAAAGATTTTTATGCACTTCAGAATGTTTCCCTCGACTTTCCAAGAGGAGAATCGATTGGTATTTTAGGTAAAAATGGATCGGGTAAATCAACGTTGTTAAAAGTGATTACCGGAATCGCTGAACCGAGCAGCGGGACAGTAGACGTACATGGCTCTATTGTCTTTTTAGATGTCAGTTCTGGAATTGATTCTGAACTTAGCGGTTACGATAATATTTTTATGAAGGGCATCCTGCTAGGATATACAAAAGAACAGATGTTAGAGAAAGTAGATGACATCATTGAATTCTCTGAGCTAGGCGAATTTATAGAACAACCGGTTAAAAATTACTCGGCTGGTATGAAGTCGAAGCTCGGATTTGCCATTTCAGTCAATGTGGACCCAGACATTCTCATTGTCGATGAAGCATTGGCGGTAGGCGATTCATTGTTCCGAAAAAAATGCATGAACAAAATGAATGACTTTCAAGAACAAGGCAAAACAATCATATTTGTAAGTCACGACAATCATGCGGTGGAATCGTTTTGTTCAAAAGCTGCATGGGTCCATCAAGGACAATTGATCACATATGGTGACTCGAAATTTGTTGGGGCACTTTATAACGATTTCATGAGCGGCAAGAAAACAATTGAGTCCGTACGTGCCGAGATCGAGTACAAGCATTCGATTGATAAAGTCGTCTATGGGACGAATTCAGACGGTTTTTATTTTGAATTGAACGGCTTTTTGAACGATCATAGCGATCAAGATGTTCACAATCAGTTTGAACTTGCTGTGCGCGACATTAGAACCGGAGAAACAGCCATTAAGAAACTGGAAGCTGCTGAAAACGGATTTACAGTCCGCTTAACCGAAAAAGAGTTTCCGTTTTTCTTTAAACCTGGAAAGTACAGTTTTTTGGCACGCCGCTATGACGAGACGGGAACGTTAGCTGAGTTTAGCTTATGGTCAGGAAAAGCTGTTATTGAAGAAAACAATGTTGATGCTATTCCTAGTTTCAACTATCGATATGCTTCCGACAAAAATGCGTTGGAACTGATTATTGAAAACATCGAAAAAGTGGAGCAGCAAGTGAACAAAATTTGGTTCGACGATAAATTCGCATACATTGAAGGAGTTGCTTTTGTTCGCGGTTATGAAACGAAAACAGCTGATTCAGTATCTATGGATTTCCATTTGACCAATTTAACCTCATTCAAGCGCGCGGGTTACCAAGCAGTGATAAGCGAGACCGAGGAAATTACCGAAAATCCGGTTTATAACCCTCAAGGAAAAGTGTATAATTTTTCGAAATTCAAAGTTGCCATCGATCTTGAGGAACTTGAGAACGGCTTATATGAGAGCCATTTAACTTACCGGATGAATCAGTCGCCACACAAGCAAATGACTATTTTAGTTTGGGCATCCAAGCAACAGGAATATCCGGAAGAGTCTTATACGATTGACAATAAGACAGTTGAACTGAAGACATCTACGAAGTACCTTCAAGTGGAGAAAAAAGAAAAGACCTATTAATTATTCAGCCTATTAGAATGACTGGGTAATATTCGAGGAGTAATTGCATGCAAAGCAGGAACATTGTTTTTCTAATAAATGAATACAATAATCACGGCGGTGCGCAACGAGTGGCTTCTATTTTGACGGAAGAATTCAGAGCGGATGGTCATAATGTATCGGTCTTAAGCGTAAATGAGCAAAAAAAAGTACCGAGTTATTTTCCGGAGGATGTGCCTGTAAAAGTCTTGCATCCCGACGGCTATCGAGCCCCTCTCCCAATTGAAATTTCATCTAACTTAAAAGCATTCCGAGTTAGAAAAGTCATGAAAGAATTAAACAGACGCCGTTTGTTAAAGAAAAAACGAGACGAAGTGGTCCGCTTTTTTGAGTCTTATGGTGATGAGGAAGTCTTTGTAATTGCTATACAAGTGTACGGCATGCAATGGATTCGCCCACTTCTTTATAAGAAGAATGTGAAAATAATCGGTCAAAGCCATGAAAGTGTAGCTGCTTCAAAAGGCTCCCGACGATATAAAAGGATTTTGCGTCATTATCGCCAAGTGTCAAAATTTTTATTGTTGACGCAAAAAGATGCAGACCATTTTCAGGAACTTGGATTTACGAATACGGGGGTTATGTATAATCCTTCTCCATTCCATCAATTTAACACGCCTGAGTTTTTGTATAGCAGAAAAAAGGTAGTTTCTTCAGGAAGGCTTGTTGAAGATAAAGGATTCGACGTGCTCATTGAAGCCTTTTCTAAAGTAGCAGACAGCTTGCCTGGGTGGACGCTGCACATTTACGGAGATGGACCGGCTGAAAAATCGCTGAAAAATTTAATTCTCATACTTGGCATGAAGGAGCGCGTTTTTCTTGAAGGACAAACAGAAGATATTCAGTCTGTTTTATCGGATTCAAGTTTCTTTGTGTTGTCTTCAAAAGCAGAAGGTTTGCCAATGTCATTGATTGAAGCTCAATCGTGCGGGCTTCCATGCATATCCACTGACTGTGCTCCAGGCATCAGGGAGATACTGAACGAATACGAAGACTCCTACATTACGCCAGTGGGGAATGTTGAAATTTTGGCGCGTTCCATCAAACGCTTAGCGCAGAATCCTGAAGTATTTAAAGCTTTTAGTGAACACGCATTTAAAAATAGGATGAAATTTGATCGCTCAATGATAAAGAACGAGTGGTATGAACTTTTTGAAGAACTGGGAGGTCATGAATATGGTCAGCAACGCACAAATAAATAAAAGACCAAAACTCTCAGTAGTCGTTATCGCGTTTAATAATGAATTGTATATTGAAGAAGCATTGGAATCGTTGAATGAGCAAACGTTCACTGATTTTGAAGTAGTAGTCGTCAACGATTTTTCAACGGATAGAACCGGGGAACTGATCGACGACTATATAAAAGATAAAGAACATTTCAAAGCGATTCACTTACCTGAGAACAGCGGAGGTTGCAGTACGCCAAGAAACACAGGGATTGCAAACACGACTGGCCAATATGTCATGTTCTTAGATGGCGATGATTGGTATGTCAGCGATGCATGTGAAAAGATGGTCGAAGCAATGGACCGCACGGATTCCGATTTTGTAGCGGGGCAAGTAATTCGCACAAACAATTATGAAATTTGGTACCATAAACAGATTTATTCGAAAGAGCGCATCAACTTCAATATTCGGGAATTCACCTATATGCTATTTGACAGCTTATCGGTCAACAAGATTTACAAGCGAGCATTCCTTGATAAGCATAGCTTGCGGTTTCCTGAAGGGATCCATTACGAAGATATTGTCTTTACAGGAAAAGCGTATTTCCTTGCTGAATCGATCAGTATTATTCCGGAACCGGTTTATTACTGGCGTGTTGTTGAAAGTGCAGATGTAAAATCCATCACCAATCGTCGATTTGAATTTGAAAACTTTGAAAACCGCATTATTGCTCATCGTTATTTCGATCAGTTTTTGAGGGAAAATGGCGCGGCTCTTTACCAAAAAGAAAAAAACAGCAAATTCCTTCGACATGATCTAAAGTTGTATACGAATGATTACTTATTGTTTGATCAAGAATACAAAACCAAATTTCACCAATTGATTTACCAATATCTTCATGAAGTGATGGACGAGTACGCCTTCCTTCCATTAGCCGAGAAAGATCGAATTCTTTACTACCTTCTTTATATCGGAGATGTAAAGGCTTTTGAAGACTATGTAGCGTACACGAATAACTTGCCGACTAAAGAGGATCGGGTTTACAATATTGGTACTCAATACTTCTTTAAAGCCTCTGTACTAGGTAAAAACCATGAGAAGTTTTTAAGTATTACTAAACCGGATATACATTATAAAATTTTCGATATCACCCTTGATCATGAAAAATTCGCTTTTAAAGCGGCTGTTCAAGTCAATTCCATTGATACTGCAGAAATTAGTCCTTTTTGGGTTCTTAGAAATAGACAGACAGGTGACATCCTTGCTTCCGAACGGTCGCAAGACGGAACAGTATTTTTTGATATAAATGAAATGACTGCTGGCAATTATTATTTATCTCTGTATATCAAGCATAGAGGTAACTTGCACCGCGAATTGGTGAAAAACACACATATTACAGAACTCCCGAATATGGAAGTTCGCGATGGCGTTTTAGCTAAAGGCATTTATATCAATGAGAAAAATTCTTTCTCAATACGAGTTACGCCAATTAAGGTCATGGATACGATCAAATGGAAGATTGAGCGTCGGAGAATCAACCAGAATAAGCAGAAAAAAGAGTCCAACAATCGGACTCAGTTACAAAAAGTGGTGGAGAAGTTTATTCCGAAATTGCCGATCAATGTCAACTGGGTCATTTTTGAGAGCCATATGGGCAAACAATATAGTGACAGCCCAAAATACTTGTATGAGCAATTGGTTGATAGCGGTCAAAAATTCAAGTTTATCTGGTCTTTCCAAGACCCGGAAAGCGTAGATTTGCCGGGCCCAGCCATTAAAGTGAAGCGGAACAGCCTCAAGCACTTTTATTACTTGAACCGTGCAAAATTCTGGGTGGATAATCAAGGGATGGCGCGCTTGGCGAATAAAAAAGAAGACCAAGTTTATGTGCAAACATGGCATGGCACTCCTTTGAAGAAAATGGGATACGACCAAAAGAAAACACCGAATAAAGGTGAATTAGCAGGACTGAAGCTTCAAACGGACGCTTGGGATTACTTGATTTCTCCAAACCGTTACACGAGTGAAATTCTGCGAAGAGGATTCCGCTATGCCGGTAAAATTTTGGAAACGGGCTATCCGAGAAATGATATCTTGATTACCCAACCAGAGTCTGTCAAACAAAAAGTGCGTGACTACTTCAAAATATCTGAAGTGCAGAAAGTAGTGCTGTTTGCACCTACATTCCGGGATTGGGATCCCAATTCGTTTCAAAATGTATTGGATGACGTCCAAGCCTTAAGCAAGGAAACAGACAGTCAAACAGTTGTCTTGTTACGTCTCCATTATTTGTTGTCGGAAAAGATTTCCCAATTGGAACTTCCGCCAAATATTATTAATGCATCAACATACCAAGACATCCAGGAATTATATCTGATTTCGGATGTATTAATAACGGATTATTCATCCGTTATGTTCGATTACGCGTTGTTGAAGCGACCGATCATTTTGTACTGCTACGATCTTGAGGAATACATTACAAGACGCGGTATGTATTTTAATTTTGTAGATAAAGCGCCAGGACCGGTTTGCCAATCCATGAACGACGTTGTTCACTACCTGAATCGTCCAGATCAGTTGGAGCAATTTAATGGGGCATTAGAAGATTTTGCTTCGGAGTTTGGAAGCATTGAAGACGGTCACGCTACAGAGCGTGTGATTAAGAAAATTTTTAAGCTGAACTAAAAGGAAAAAGAGTTGCTATTGCGGCAACTCTTTTTATCATTAGCAGGAGGTGAGTATAATGGCTGAACTTGTTTCTGTTGTTATACCAGTCTACAATGCGATTCCTTACTTGGAGGAATGTCTCGCATCTGTAAAAGCGCAGACATATCCACATCTAGAAATCATCATGGTTAACGACGGCTCGACAGATAAAAGTGAAGAACTTCTCGATTATTATGCGGATAAATTCCCTCATTTTCATGTATATCACCAGGCGAACCAGGGTTTAGGTTATACGCGGAACAGAGGAATATCGTTAAGCAAGGGGAAATACCTTTTTTTCTTGGATGCAGACGACTCAATTCCTTCAAAAGCAATTGAGTCGCTAGTAATAGCGGCCGAAAAGTCCGGAGCAGATTATGCTGTCGGCAAAGTTGTGCGGTTCAATGACGCTCGAAAATACATCCCAATACGGCATTTAGAATTTGGCTTATATCAGAAAAAAGGCCAGACAAGGCTATTGGATCATCCAGCGATGCTCCAAGACAGTATTGCATGCAACAAGCTTTGGAGGAAAAGTTTACTTGTAGACAATGATTTGTCTTTTAAAGAAGGCAAGTATTATGAAGATTTAACTTTAACCTTGAAGGCAGCAGTATTGGCTGAGAAAATCGAAGTGCTTAATAAAGTTGTATACCATTGGCGTATTCGTGATGAGGAAGACAAGCCGTCTATCACTCAGCAGCAGATGAAACTAGAAAACACATTGCACCGAATAGAAGCTTTGCAAGAAAACCGCCATTGGCTACAAGAAACAGAGGCGCCTAAAAAAATTATTGAAGAGAACGACCTGAAAAGCTTACTTGATATGATTCGTCTCCACGCTGTTAAATTTTCATTGATTGATGAAGTTGAACAAGAAGAATGGGTGAAAATCGTAAGAAGCTTCTTGCTAGAAATTCCGGTGGTCGTAACGGAAAGGCTGCCGAAAAAAGAAAAAATTATTTTTGATTTGTTAATAGACCTTGATCTTGAAAACCTGAAGCTGTTTTCTCAAATGTTGATGGCTATTGAAAAAGAAAAATTGGTTTATCAAGAAAGTGCACAATTCGTTTTTTATGGTGACAATAAAAAAATAGATGTGACCGCCTTTTTGAAACCGGTAGTAAATGTGCATCAAGTGAAGCTTGAAAACTCATATTGGACCTTACGAGGTGAGTTAAAACTTCCAAAAGTTTCAGAAGCTACAACATGTCATTTTTATATCAAAGAGCGTAAAAGTGGACGAGAGATAGAATTAGAGCCGTTCTCTAGCAGCCCTAGTGGCGAATCCTTGATATATCCTTATGAAGAGCAGGAATTCTCCGTAATGGTAAAAGCTACAGTGTTTGAACTGATTGACAACGACACGGCTTTCGACTTTTATTTTAGTTTGTCGGAGTATCCGAATTCTATTCCAGCACGTGTCAGGTTGCCGAAAAAAGTGCAGCGAAAAGAATCGGAACTGAAGATTGGCAATCTATCTTTGAAACTGTATCGTACAAATTACGGGAATGTAAGCATTCAACTTAAGAAAGAGCGAGCTGCCTCGCTATTGAAAAAATACCTGCCTTTTTTGTGAAATGCTGAAAATAGCCAGATACGCTGACTGAGGGTCAACGTATCTGGCTATTTAATTTGCTTGTTATTCTTTCTCAGTGTAGAGAGTATTTATTAGCCGCTTCGTGGCATTGCCAGTTGAATACGTGTTCCAGTGCTCACTAAATTGATTGATTTTTTCAAAGTCAATCGATGGATCTAAAATATGATCGATGAGTTGGGCAGTGGTTTTTACAATCGGTCCTGGGAAATACAATGGACTTTCATCCCATAAACCTTGCGTGCGGTTATATTCCTCTGAATCGAAGGTATAAAAAATCATTTTTTTCTTTAAAAGCGAAAACTCAACTGGAATGGAAGAATAGTCGGTAATTAAGATATCAGCCGCTACTAAAAGTTCGTTTAAATGTGGATAATTACTGACCTGAAGGACACGAGGATGCGCAGGCAATTCGACGGCCTCCTGTATTGAAGGGTGCAGACGAATCAACAGCGTATAATCATTGTCCAACTTCTGAAGCATTTCTGAAATATCCAATTGAAAATCCATTTGGTGGAGAGAATTTTTCCGGAACGTAGGTGCATATAAAATCACTTTTTTTCCTTCGATCACTGGATATGCTTTTAAAACATTTGCCAATCCACGAGATTTTGCCAGCTCATCAAAATAAAAATCGGTAAGCGGAACACCCGTGTACAAAAAACGATCATGATTCAAATGGAACGCGTCTGAAAAAATATCCGCCATCTGTTTCGATCCAACAGGAATATAATTAAACTTGTTATAAACTTGTTGAAATCTTATTTTGGCCTTTTGGCTACGGAGTGAAGTTTCAGGATCTTCCCAGCCAAACTTCTTGATCGCTCCCGCAGCATGCCATAATTGTACGCATGTGACGCCACTGCGAAAGTGAATGGCAGACAAGGTGCCGAAATAATTGTCTATAAAAATATATTTTGAAGTTGCTAAATGATAAATGGATCGTACCAAATCCAAAACGTTTGCCGTTTCGAAAGAATAGATTTTCTTGCTCTTAAGAGGTATGGATGAAAAATCAAGCTTGCAACGACTCTGATTGATAAAAACAACCGGCGAAATTGTTGAAGTCGCCAGTTCTTTCGCCAAAAAATAAGCATTATTGCCAAATGTTGATAGAAAAACAGTTTTGTTTCTCAACGGTAAGAGCTTGAAAAAATTGAAGATGACCTTAAAAAAGAAAAGATAAATACTAACACCTATTTCTTTTATCATTGTTTGTTAAATAGGTCGGTTTTGATCTTCGAAGTAGAAATACCCTCAGTTCTTGGAAGATAAATCACTTCACAATGTTCTTTTAATTCATCGAATTTGCCTTCCCAGTCTGAGCCCATTACAAAAACATCTGCTTTATGCTCTTGAATATCAGAAACCTTCTGACCCCAGTTGTGTTCAGGAATTACTTCATCAACATATTTTATTGCTTCTAAGATCATTTTACGTTCTTCATACGGATGGTAAGCAGCTTTACCTTTAAGCGCATTGAATTCGTCTGAGGATAAACCGACAATCAGGTAATCGCCAAGGTCTTTCGCACGTTGTAAAATATTAATGTGACCGTGATGGATTAAATCGAACGTACCGTAAGTAATTATTTTTTTCATTATATGAATTCACTCCACTATTTGCATATTTTATAATTCTTATCAACATGTTATGATACCATAATAGATTTATTATGTGTAAGATTGGTATCGAATCATAAATTTATCTTATTAAACAGAGCTTTCAAAGTCAAATTACATATAGGTAAGATAGATCAAAACTAAATCTGTGCTTATGTAATATTGAATGAAAACTCGCTGTTAAATGTACTTGCTTCGAAAATACTTGTAATAGCTTAGGAGAGAACGTAATTGATATCTATAAAGCGAGTGGTCTCAAAACTAAAGTCAATGAAAAAAAGTAAGCGTACGCTAAAAGTGTTTCGAACTGTATTTATATTGTTGGGGAAATTACCAAGAAAAAAGAAATTGGTCATTTTCGAAAGTTTTCACGCCAAACAATATAGCGACAACCCAAGAGCTATTTACGAATACATGAAAGAAAAAAATCCGGAATACACACTGCTTTGGAGCGTCGATAGGAGCGCTATTCCGCTATTTGAAAGCTTTAACATTCCGTATCTTCGCCGCTTCTCCATCAAATGGTTTCTAACATTTCCGCGTGCTAAATATTGGGTCAATAATGTTCGACTGCCGATATGGATGCCTAAACCTCCGGGGACTGTATACATTCAAACTTGGCACGGCACTCCCTTAAAGAAACTGGGGATAGACATTGAAGAAATTCATATGCCTGGCACTAAAACGGAAACCTATAAGAAGAATTTTGTGACAGAATCTTCAAAATGGGACTTTTTAGTTTCACCGAATTCGTATTCTAGTGATATTTTCAAACGGGCATTTATGTATGAAGGAAAAGTAATAGAATCAGGATACCCAAGAAACGATGTATTAGCTGTTCCTTCGGAAACTCTAATGAGCACTATAAAAAAACAATTAAACATTCCCAATGATAAAAAAGTAATGCTATATGCGCCTACATGGCGAGATAATGAATTTTATCGCAAAGGGAAATACAAATTTGAATTCCAGTTCGATTTGGAACGTTGGAAAGAAAAATATGGAAAAGAGTGGGTCTTGCTGTCTCGAATGCATTACTTAGTAGCTGAGAATTTCGATTTTTCTGCTCATGAAGGTGTTGTGTTTAATGTATCTGATTATCCGGATATCAGAGATTTGTACTTGATAGCTGACTTGCTAATTACAGATTACTCTTCCGTATTTTTCGATTATGCAATTTTAAATCGACCGATCATTTTCTTTATGTATGATCTTGAAACCTACCGCGACCAATTGAGAGGGTTTTATTTCGATATTGAATCAGAGTCACCAGGCCCTATTGTTCAAAATGAAAAAGAACTATTCCAAGTGATTGATGAGATTGCCGATTCCTATATTCAGCTCGATTCAGCGGCTGTCGCTTTCAAAGAAAAATTCAATTCCTTAGAAGATGGAAAGGCGACTGAGCGAGTAGTAGAAGCTTTTTTACGTTAAGAACTGAGACATATAGGAAAGGCAGGTCCATTTAGACTTGTATACAATTTATATTGAATCATGCGTAAGCTGTTCATTCCCCTATTAAAAGGGAGAATGAGCAGCTTATTTTTTTGTAATTGGTTTTCACGAAAATAATATAAGGAATATTGGTGACCTAATTAATGGTAAATATTGTATTTAATTTTTCTGCTAAATCACATAATATAAAGAATATGAAACAATCAGTCGTTATTAAGTGTTATATTTAAATGAGAGTTAAAAGACCTATGTAAAGTCGATATGTTACTAAAATAAACAATAAATTAGGGATAAATACACAATCAAAAAAATGATACTTTATGATAGAGTAAGATAGTCAATAACAGCAAGTTTACTCTCAAATAACCATATTTTTAATTAATAGGTCTTTTTCAACTGGTTATTTTACAAAAAATTAACAATGAAATCATATTTATAAAAATATTGTATAAAATTAATTCTTCAAACCTAGTACATGATTTTTGTTGTTAATTTTTTGAAATCTACTTGTTGTTATTACTAAGAAAAATTTTGGATACTAGAGAAAGAGAAATGGAAGAATCCGAAATGATTAATAATTTATAACAGGGGGATAAAGAGTGAAAAAATTTAAGTTGTCAATTTCATTATTCATGGTCGCTTCATTAGCATTACCGCCAACAAGTGTCTTTGCAGAAAGTGACCCATCTGCTTTACAACCAGAAACAGAGACATTAATACAAAATTCAGTTGAAGAAAATAGCGATCAAACCACAGAAGGTTCAGATGTAGAAACACCGACGGTAGAAAGTCTAGAAAAGGCAAAGCCTGCCGAATCTCAAATTACAGAAGAGATAGTAGAAAAAGAAACAAAAATCTCTGACACGATATCAGAAGAAAAGACTATAGAAGAATCCAGTATAAAAAAATCATCCATTCAGTTAGACGAAAGTGCGACTAGCCGTCTTGGACATATCAGCTACTCGACGATGATTTACACAAATTACACCGATCCAGCAAGTGCTAAGCAAGCCGGATCGCAACATAACCAAAACGTCTATTACGTGAAAAAACAAGCAACGTACAATAACGAACTTTTCCTCTTGATCAGCTTGAATCCAAGCAGCACAACAGGTGTGGTCGGCTGGGTCAAAGCGACGGAAATGAACGATCGCGAACATGTGAAAGTCGATGGCAATGCCAAAACGTTTTACGTAAAAGGAACCGGTAAAACGTATATGAATGCTTGGGGAAGCCGCAATGACACAATCAGTGACGACCTTGGCGGCGTCCAAGGCAAGAAATTCACCGTGTATT
>JBFEIJ010000005.1:0-77073 GCA_041553775.1 Planococcus sp. (in: firmicutes) | reverse complement strand
TGTGGTGACTACCATTATACAGGATTTGGGGAGGTGCTCTATTTTCTTGCCGGTACACACTTAGAGCCGCAAGGGCTCGGAATTATGAAATTAACTCAATTGTCTTTTAATTCTTATATTTTCGAATTAATATGATAATCTGCAAAAAGAAAAAAGTGGAAAATTGAATTTTTTTACATATTTTATGATATTATTAGGGAAACTAATTGAATGTTGAACAGTTAAATAATAATGGTTGTAGGAGGAATATAAAATGAACTTTAATCCAGAATTACAATATCGCAGCACTATAATTAGAGGGAAAGCCACTAAAGTGCTCGATAACTTATTGCCAATGTATGCATATATTATTGATGAAATTTGCCCTTGCGAAAAGTCAGTTTTTGCGAAAGAATTTAATAAAAAAATATCACAAGTAATAGGAGAAGATGCAACGGAAAAGACACTAAATAATCACAGAACGGAAATAGCAGGAAAACTTTTTGGAATGTATTTTGAAGATGAGGAATTAATATTTCCTTCTGAAAGAACTTTGAAATATCTAAAAGATGCAGATCAGCCTGCTTTTTTTAAAGATATGTGCTTTAAATTTCAATTTCCTAATGGAATGGATAAAATAAAAAACGTGAAATGTAAGATTGAAGCTAAACTATCTATAAGGCAATATCCATTTATTTTACAAGTGTTATTAATTGCAAAAGATAATGGGATAACAATAACAAGAAACGATGTTGCATACTATATTTTAAACTCCCATCAAGTTCTTCAAGGCATAGTCACTCCGGAGGAAGTAATAAATAAAATTATTGAGGAACGCGAGCTAGGAATAGAAAGAAGGGTGGAACATCCCTATAAAGAATCATCATATTCAATGCAACATATTCGTGAACAATTAAACTATTTAGAGTTAGCCAACTTAATTAGAATAGATGGTACTAATATTAATTTAAATATATCTGATATAGACAGTGTAAAAGAAATGGCAAAATTCTGGAGCTGTAAACCTGGTTTCGATGTATATAATTATGATTTATCTTTAGAAAAAGATAAAAAGTTGTTATATCATGATTGGCAATTATATTATTCTTCTACAAATTCTTATATAAATTTTAATACAACATTGAAATCTCTTGAAGTGAAAGTGAAAGACACCGAAAAGCCATTAAGTATAAATAATAATATTTTAGGAGATGAAGGAGAAAATTTTGTTTTAGAACTAGAGAAAAAAAGAGTAGAGCTTTTCGACCCAAAACTTGTAAGGAAGGTTGTTCATTTAGGGAAAACCAAAGGTCTTGGATATGATATTCAATCAGTTGTAGCAGAAGCCGGAGATTTTGCTGAGTTTGTAAAGTACATTGAAGTGAAATCTACTAAGAGGGTAACTGTCCCTGAGATTGATAGTTCTCAATGGATCGATACAATTAACTTCACTCGAAATGAGTGGATTGCAGCTATGCAACACAAAGATTCTTATGTAATTTATAGAGTATACTTCACACCAGGCCATGTTCATGTGTATGTGATTGAAAATCCCTTTAACAAAAATGAAGAAGGTAAACTTAAAACTACGCCTACAAATTATCGAATAGATATTGCTGAAAATGCAGTAGATTATGTTTTGGAAGAGAGAAATGATTGAGCGAACATTGCTATATATTTTAGTGTATAGCAAGAAGACTTAATTTTTTCAAAACGGTAAGTACAATTATAAATGAATCCTATAATATAATAATTATCAAATACCTTCATGGTGAAACCAGGAAAACTCATACGATTAATAGAATAGCAACCTGTTTTACTGTCTTGTATGAGACAACTTAGACTAATGATAAGGTATTGTAACCTCCTACGAAAGGAACAAAGATTTTTAAAAAACTATCTCTAAAAAAATTTGATGATACTGATCTAACGGCGTTATCAAGCATACTTGTAACATGTAATACCAGTAGTAAGATTTTTTCGACTATTGGTATTTTCTGAAATGATGCGGATAAAGCTCTTAGTAAAATTGGGGTTTTCATTATGAAATTGGTTTGGAGTATAGAAATCGAATAAAAAAATCCGAGTAAAGTTCGCTCGGATTTTTTTATTGTCCTCAGTTCAAAAATATTTCAAAAACCATTCTACTAAGAAAGATGAGAGTAACTGGAGTCACTGATGAAAAAGATTGTAGGAATCCTCACAAGAAGTTTACATAATAATTGGCACCTTCTAATTTATTGAACAAAGCGAGAGATTTCTCGATTTAGTAAAAGATATTTGATGCTCATCGCTTCTCATTCTTCAATGAAACGTTCGTAAAAGCTGTAGTTTAATAACTGATACTTACGTGCAACATTAGAAGGAATGCTAAGATGAAAAATAGAAAGCTAAGAAGAATGGTAAAGTAATTAAAAGGAAAACAAACCAATGGTTGATATTATACTAGGGAATAATATATACACACTAATGTGTATAAGTGCACTACAAGAAAGTGGAGCAGAACATATTATTGTAGTGGACTATGATTGCTCTCAGGAATGCGTTAAAAAGAATAATATTTCATACGTGTCTACCAATTATGCCAAAGAATACATGAAGAAATTTGATACAGTAAATTTCTATAAATCCTTATATGCTTATCCTGGAATGCAGGGCAAAATGTCGTCTTTATATAAGAAAGACAAAAACTGAAAACCGATTATTAAATTTCCTAAAAAAATTTATTAAAGGAGTTTATCTATGCCAACCTACAACAAACTAGTACGAGATCTAATACCAAACGTAATCACCAAAACAGGCAAGAACTTCTCTACACGTATCTTGCCAGAAGACGAATACATCGTAGAACTAAAAAAGAAATTAACTGAAGAACTCCAAGAATACAACGAAGCAAAAACGGATGAAGAAGCGGTAGAAGAACTCGCTGATATCCTAGAATTGCTTCACGCAGCGGTGAAAATTCATGGTTCTTCTGTTGAAGAACTCGAAGAAGTCCGGAAAGCCAAAGCGAAAAAACGCGGTGGCTTTGAGCAGCGAATATTTTTGATTGAGGTTGAAGATGACTAAGTTGGAGCTTATTACAGGCCAATTGATTACTCATTTAGAGAGGTTTGCAAAAGAAGCAGTAGAAATCCACTGGATCACGGCTTTTGCGATGAAATCGGGAGTACGGATGATCCTGCCGATTCTCCAGTAAGCTGCAGAAAAAGGGGTACCTATTAAATTATTAGTCGGAGACTACCTTTTCGTCACTCAGCCGGAAGCACTGCGTATGCTTCTGGAAGAGGTACCGAAAGCAGAAGTGCGGATCTGGAAAAGCGGTGGGACGTCGTTTCATCCAAAATCCTATTTGTTCCGCGGCACAGAGAACTCCCATCTAATTGTAGGTTCATCCAACCTGTCAGCATCTGCGCTGACATCAGGCGTTGAATGGAACTTAATTGCTCCGGCGTCAGTGGACGCGGAAGTATTTGATGAAGCAGTGGTCCGTTTTAATGAGCATTTCTATGCGGAGCAGACTGTTCCGCTGAACCAAGAAACTTTAGTCGAATATGAAACCTTACATAAAGCAGCGAATTTGACGCGTCCCATCAGTCCGGTTTGGTCAGAAGCCGAAGAAGTCGAAATGACAGTTGGTCCTACACAACCAGGAATGATAGAGGATCCGCCGGTTCCCTACTTAACCGACATCACACCGCGCCCAGCCCAACAAGAAGCGCTGGAAGCGTTGGAAAACGTTATGGCTGAAGAGTATAACCGTGCAATGGTTGTGCTGGCAACAGGACTTGGCAAAACGTATTTAGCTGCGTTCTTTGCAGAGAAATTTAAGCGGGTGTTGTTCGTGGCGCACCGTGAAGAAATTCTTTATCAGGCGGAGCAATCCTTCAAGCACGTCCATCCGGACCGGACGAGCTCTTTTTATAATGCATCGCAAAAAGACACTGAAGCGGATTTTATTTTCGCTTCAATTTATACATTAGGCAGCCAATATCATTTGGATCGGTTCGCGAAAGATGAATTTGATTTGATCGTAGTGGATGAATTTCATCACGCGGCGGCGCCGACTTATGAGCGGTTGTTGAATCATTTTGAGCCGCAATTCTTATTGGGCATTACGGCGACGCCTGATCGTATGGACAATAAGGATGTCTACGCGTTATGCGATGGGAATGTTGCGATTTCCATTCATTTTCTCGATGCGATTGAACGCAATTGGCTGTCGCCATTTCATTATTTTGGCGTTTATGACGACACGGATTACTCAGCGATTCCGTGGCGTGGCACGCGCTATAGCGAGCAGGAATTGATGCAAGTGCAACTGCGGGAGGATTTCGCTCAGAAAATTTTGGCCGCTTGGGAGAAGCATAAACAAACTCGCACAATCGTTTTCTGTTCTTCGGTCAAGCAGGCGCAGTATATGAATGATTATTTCGTGGAACAAGGGGTTAGCTCCATATCATTGCATGGAGGTTCGCCTTCTGAAGAACGAAGAGGTGCCCGAGAACGCTTGGATTCTGGAGCACTCGAAGTGATTTTTACAGTGGATTTATTTAATGAAGGGGTGGATATTCCTAAAGTGGATACGCTTCTCTTCATTCGACCGACAGAATCGCTGGCAGTCTACACCCAACAAATTGGCCGCGGTCTGCGCATCGCGGAAGGGAAATCTCATTGCGTTATCATCGATTTTATTGGCAATTATCGCAACGCGGATTTAAAGCTTGCTGTTTTTGATCAAGGGGGAGATGGCAAGGGGAATAATGCCATCCAACCGCTAGTGCCAGCAATGTGTGATTTCCACCTTGATCTACAAGTGGTGAATTTGCTGGAAGAAATGCGCAAGAAAAGAGCACCGCGCAAAGAATTGCTGGTGCAGGCTTATCGAAAATTAAAAACAGAATTTGGGCATCGTCCGTCCTATTTAGAATTTCATCTGCATGCGAATACCGAGTCTAAAACCGTTAAGCAGGAGTTTGGTAGCTATTTTGGGATGCTGGCATATGCAGATGAACTCACTGAAGCTGAAAAGGATCTTTGGCTCAACTACAAAAAATGGTTTTTGGAACTTGAACGAACCGGTATGACTAAAAGTTATAAAATGGTGCTTTTAAAATACATGCTATCTCGTGGACCTAAAGATTGGTTTAAGACGGTTTCACCGATAGAAGTTGCACCATTTTTCCATTCGTATTTAATGGAGAAAGAATACCGTTTCAAGGCAGATTTCAGTGATGCCAAAGGTAAAGGGTTACGCCGCTTTGATGAAAAAAAGATGGCGTTCTTAATAGCTGATATGCCAATGACTAAATGGAGCGGTAGCGCGAAAGAGAATCTGGTTCTCTTTAACGGCAACTATGCTTTTTCAGTGAATTTGACGCCAACTAATAATGAACTTGAACTTCTCTTTGCGTGGACCCAAGAAATAACCGAATACCGCTTGCATGCGTACTTTGAGCGGAAAGCGAAAAACTAAATACTTATAATACCTAAAATAATGACCATACCAAATATTTGGAGAAGCGTTCGCTCGACTCCTGTGTGAGCAGCGAAGCGATGGGTTTGAGAGACCCCGGAGTCAAGATTGGACCAAACCTCATTTGGTCCAATCTTTGCGACGAAGCTAGCGCAGCGATGCAGGAGCACAAGGGTTTTAAAGCGAACGAGGAGGCTCGATGCCCGCCCCACGGAAAGCGAGCGATAAGCTTCGGAAAATACGGGTAAATACAAGGAGGCTAGAGAGATTCATCCCTCTAGCCTCCTTTAAATTCCTACCTCACTCCACCCCAAAAGCCACAATCCCAAAAGCCTCCAAATACGTTTTCAACACCCCAACCCATTGCTTTTCACTCGCCAGGGCCACATGCCCATCCGGTCGAACCAGGTACAGTGCGTCTTGCTTGAATCCGGCGTCATTCATCTTCGCTTCCCATGCAAACTCATGAAGTTCGAGCGACTGCGCGCGGGCAAAGTCGATCAGTTCGGGCTTCGCTTTGCCGTATATATGAATTTGCCAGTCCACTGAGCGCAGCGGCTCGAAATTGTCACCGCTCGCGGTTTCAATCCACGGCAAGCGCATGCCGGAGAATACCTTGCCGGCTTTTCCTTTGCTCAACGGGCTGTTGCGGTAATTGATGTGGATCTGGGACAAGATTTTAAAGGCGTTTTTTTGCGGGAATGAAAATTTGAATATCGACGGCAACAGATACGGCATGAAATATTGGCGCAGCAAAGTGCCCGGAAGCTTTTGGCTGACAATCGTTTTGAACGCCGTGTCGGTCGTTGCGATCAAGCGGCGAGCAAAGACGATTCGTTCTTTTTCATAGGTGTCTAAAATTCGGGGAACGGCTTTGCCTTGAATGACCGCTGCCAATTTCCACGATAAATTGATGGCGTCGCCAATGCCGGTGTTCATGCCTTGTCCACCGGCCGGGCTGTGCAAATGGCCGGCGTCGCCTAAGATGAAGATGCGCCCTTTGGCGAATTGATCGCTGACGCGGTTATGGACGCGGTACGTCGAGAACCAATTCACTTTTGCCGCTTTCACGCGGATTTTGTTTTCAATATAATCGCTGATTTCGCTGAATGTGAGATCGGTGCGTTCGTTCAAATCCTCGGGCACGATGCCGAGGATTCTTTTGGTTTTGGCGTTTCGAACGGACATATACAGCATAAAGCCGTCATCGTCCATGTACATGTCCATCTTTTCCATGTCGTCGACCGGTTTTTCGGTTTCGATATCGGCGACAAAAAATAATTGCTTGTACGTGCCGCCGGGGAATTCAAGGTCGAGTCCTTTTCGGACCATGCTACTGGCGCCGTCACAGCCGCATAGATAGCTGAATTCCGTTCGTTCTACAGGCTGTCCTGCTTGCTGCATGACGGCGCTCACGCCTCGTCCCGTGTCTTCAAAAGAAAGCAACGAGGTATTCCATTCCACGTCAACGCCTATTTTACTTAATTCATCGACCAAAATTTCTTCGTGCTCGTCTTGCGGCAAGCTCAAGATAAACGGAAATGGACTCAGGCCTTTGCCGAGATCATGAAATTTCAACGTGGCTTTCACTTCTTTGCCGTCGCTCACATCAAGCGACAAAATCGGATGCCCTCGCTTGATGTTGCGTTCGGCTAAGCCGAGCTGCTGATACTGCTCCAATATGCGCGCATGCACCGCGAGCGCACGGGACGCTGTGCCAGTGCCAGCGTTCTTGTCAATGATCCGAAACGGCACGCCGTGTGTGGCGAGGCTATAAGCAAGGGCCAGTCCGGTTGGGCCAGCTCCGACGATCAAAATTTGTGGGTTCATCATAGAGACCTCCTAATGAGTATCGCGTCTGCTGAATGGTTCAATTTCAAATGACATGTACTAGCGAGCTAATATCGAATAGAAGAAAAGTTCATCTAAGAAAAAACGTAACCTGCATACCGAACGAAAAAGATCTTGTACAGCTACTATATCCTTAATCGACCTATTTCAAGCAAGCGGCGCTCAAAATAGGAGGAATTTTTCAAGGTGGCTAACGCAGTAATGAAGAAATGGCGACATGAAAAATACAAGTAACCTAATATTTTGCATCCTATAAAGACCTTTTTCAGCGTAGGCGCGTCATCGGGCTAGACGAAACAATAAGACAGGCGGTCTGTGCCTGGCTTATTGTGAGAGTCATGCCCAAAGCGTCCGAAGCGGAATATAAAATGTTCCAAAGTTTAATTGATGAAAGCAAAAATGACGCGATCTGAAACAATCACTCTTTGCAAAAAAAAAAGCATAATTATGACATTTGCTATACAATAAAAAGAGTAAGATTTTCTACACAAAGGAGCAGATGAAACGACAAGACTATTCATCTTTTTTATAAAAATAAGCATATACAAGAGAAGAAACAGCAGGGGGCAAACGCATGCGGAATTCATCCGAAAAAGGGATACGGCACAAATATTTAGTGTTAACCATTTCGTCGTTGGTGATTAGTTCGTTATTGATCATCGGCATTTATTTTTATATGAACAATCAGCAGCAGCAACAAGAAGAAAGATACATGGAACTCGTAGAAAAACAAGAAACGCTGAAAGAATTGTCGCATTCGCTGAATCAGCTGTTTTTCCGGACGCGCGGTTATTACGCATTCCAAAATGAGCTGGAACTGGAATTGGCGTACAAAGAATTGGGCACATTGAAAAATGCGATTGTAAAAATGAATAATTTGGCGATCACCCGCCAAGAAAAAGAACAAATTATGGAGTTAAGTAATTTCATCGAGTTGTTCGAAGGGAAAATCTTTCCGGCGGCGCTTGCGGCTGTAAGGGCGGATGATTATGAAGCGTTGCGCGAGCTGTCTCGAGCAGGCACCAACACAACGGTAAATGAATTTGTAGCATTTGCGACTGCGTATGAAGCTGGAACTGAACGCACCTTGCAGCAATTGAACGAAGATATGATCAAACAAGCGGATAATTTTTCGTTTGCGTTAATCTCTTTATTCATCCTGTTGTTCATCATTACGTCATTGATCATTTTGCGCGCACTCAATGATATCGTGAAGCCGGTAGAAGGCATGCGGGAATCGATTGAAGAATTTGTCGAAGGAAAACGAGTGGCCTATAAACCGCTCGACCGCAAAGATGAAATCGGCGTATTGTCCACAACGTTTCACCGGATGATCAACACCATCCAGACGACGCAAGAAGAGTTGAAATCTCAAAACGAAGCGTTGCTGATAAACAGGGCCGAATTGCAAGAAAAACAAATCAAGTTGGAAGATTCGTTAGGGGAAACCGAGAAGACGAAAGAGCGGCTGATTCGTTTTAATGAGCTGAACCGCATTTTATCGTTCACGCTCGATAAGCAAAAATTGATCGATGCCACGCTGGAATACTTTAATGATATGTATGAGGCCGATACAGGAGCGTTATGGCTGCCTCAGACCGGCGAATACGCGTTAAAAGGGTTTACACCGGATATGTTTTACCAATTCCAAGAAGAGCGTGTCAGCTATATTAGAGGCAGGCTGGACAACCGAAAATCGTTTACGATGAAACGGGAAGCCGTAGAGGAAAAAGGTTTTTCCATTGGAACAGTGTATATTTACGATTTATACGCTTCTGTGAAAAATGAAGAAAAAGACTGTGTCGCATTGATCGGCTTGTCCCGCGTAGGACGCTCTTTCTCAAAAGAAGAAGAGCAAGACATCAGTGGACTCTTAAACCAAATTCACTTGGCTGTCGACCGCATTCAATTATACGAAGCTGCTGTGCATGAACGGACATTGAATGAGCGCATCATCAATAACATCAACGAAGGCATTCAATTTATATCAAAAGACGGCAGCATGGCGCAGCATAACGACACGATGTGCACGATGTTGAATTGTGGCGATGGTCCACTTGATGCATCGGTTGATCAAACTATTTGGGTCAAGCGAATGGCTGAACAAACAACGGCTCCTGAACAAATGACCGAATTCCTGGAAAGCTGCATCCGAAAAACCGACCGCGAAGCGAATTCGTACCAATACACCGTGAAAGAACCGTACGAACGCGTGATTGACGTGTACAGCACACCGGTTATTGTCGACAACGAGAAGACGGGTACGATTTTCGTACACCGGGACATTACACGCGAGCACGAAGTGGACAAGATGAAATCAGAACTTGTCAGCACCGTCAGCCATGAACTGCGCACGCCGCTTTCAAGTGTGCTTGGGTTTACCGAATTGCTATTGCACAAGCAGCTCAAGCCCGACAAACAAGAGCGTTATTTGAAAACGATTTACAAAGAAGCGAAGCGCTTAACAAATCTCATCAATGATTTCCTGGATTTGCAGCGCATGGAATCCGGCGATCAAGTGTATCGTATGGACAAACTGTCATTAAACGAAATCATTATCGAAACAGCTGAGAAGTTCCGCGCGCAAGACAAGCATGCCATCGTGTTGATCGATGACGCTGCGGATGTCGTAGTCGAAGGGGACCATGAACGCATTGCGCAAGTATTGATGAATTTAATCGGCAACGCCATTAAATTTTCACCACTTGGCGGCAACGTCACGATTTCGATGAAAAACGACGCCAATAATTTACGGGTGTCGATTCAAGATGAAGGCATCGGAATTCCTGCGGATGACATTCCGAAATTATTCTCGAAATTCCAACGCATCGACAATAGCTCGCGCCGCAAAATAGGCGGCACCGGCTTGGGTCTTGCGATTTGCCGGGAAATCATCGGCAAGCACGACGGGAAAATCTGGATCGAGTCGCAAGAAGGGCTCGGTTCGGTCGTCCATTTTGAGCTGCCGCTCGTAACCAAATCGCAAGTGAGCACCCATGCGGAAGATACGGAAGAAAATCCGCCGGTGATGATTGTCGAAGATGATATGAGCCTAGCACTGTTATTGTCCGAAGAGTTGAAAGTGAACGGCTTTAAAGTGATTTACCATACAAGTCCACGCGAAGCCTTCAAGGAAGCGAAGCGCACGCCATTAGTTGGCGCAGTGGTGGATATCATGCTTGGTGAAGATCTGAGTGGCTGGGACCTTGTCGATATGATGAAAGCCGATGAGGGCACAAAAGACATTCCGATCGTCATTTCGTCTGCATTGGATCCATCGTCCGACGCTCAAAAAATAAACAAAATCAGCCATTATTTAACGAAGCCGTATGCGCCGTTGAATTTATCGAAAGTGATGAAAAAATTATTGGATAAGCAACATCGAAACGGCGTGATTTACTACGCAACAAACGATGCTGAAGATGACAATGAATAAATTTGGAAATAAGAAAAAGCGAACAGGTCCTTTACAGGATCTGATCGCTTTTTTCTATGAAGCCAATATATTTTCCACTAATGTTAAAAGTTCCATCGGACTGAACGGTTTGGACATGAAATAATCTGCTCCGGCATTGGTGGCTTTTTCGCGGTCTGCATCTTGTGCTTTGGCCGTCAACATCAACACTTTCGTCGTGTTTTGGTCTTTTCGTACTTCTTCCAACACTTCCAAACCGGTGAGGTGAGGCATCATGTAATCGAGAAGGATCAAATCGTATTCATTGTCCCGTATTTTTTGCAGTGCTTCTTTGCCATCTTCCGCTTCTTCAATCTCGAAATCGTCTTCCAACGTATCGACGATCAAGATGCGCAAAATCTCTTCGTCGTCTGCAACCAAAATTTTTTTCATGCGTATCTACCTCCTAAGGTTAAGATGAAATTCCTTTGCGTTTCATATCGCCCCAATGCGCTTGTTTGCGGAAAGCAGCGAATATCCCTTGGATTCGCCACAAGATGACGAGTGGACGGTACCAAAAGGCTTCAGTCAACGCCCAGAAGTAAAGGCGCATGAGATGCGATACTTTCGGGTATTTATGAAGCGTCAATTCTTCTAATAAAACGGCCAGCGCCGAAATGAACGAGCCGTAAAAAATCGTTACTAAAAAGAGCACGAGGGCAACGTTCGGGTCCACAAGAGAGAAGAACAATCCGCCGAAAATAATGATGTATCCGAAAAACTCAAACACCGCGCCAAGCAATTCGATAAACAAGAAATAAGGCATGGAAAGCAAGCCAATGGCGCCATATTTCGGGTTTAACATCATTTTCTTGTGGGACCATAATGTTTCAAACAATCCGCGCTGCCAGCGTATGCGTTGAGACCTGAGAACTTCCAGGGATTCAGGAGCCTCGGTCCAACAAACGGGATCGGGAATGTATTCTATGCGCTGCTTTGACTTTTCTTCTTTTAAAAGCCGATGCAGGCGTACGACCAATTCCATATCTTCGCCGACCGTGTCCTTCTTGTAGCCGCCAGCTTGGATGACGCGTTCTTTGTTAAAGACGCCGAATGCGCCGGATACGATCAGCAATATATTCAAATGGCTTAACGCCAGTCGGCCAATCAAAAAGGCGCGGAAGTATTCGACGATCTGCATGACCACAATTGGTTGGGACGGCAAGTCGATTTTTTCTACTTTGCTTCTCGATATGGTGGAGCCGTTGGCAATGCGGACAGAGCCGCCGGTCGCCACAATTTGGCCATCCGACTCGATAATCGGCTTCATCGTTTTCAATAAGCCATCATTTTCTAAAATCGAATCTCCGTCAATCGCGCAAAAATAAGGATAAGACGATAAGTTGATGCCGGCATTCAAAGCATCGGCTTTTCCGCCATTCGCTTTTTTGATCAAGCGAATATAAGGGAACGTAGCGGATTGGTAAATCGCTTCAATTTCCTCGGTGTTGATGTGGGTACGAACCGCAAACTGAATTGGCGACATCTGATACGCTTCAATCATGCGCTCGGACGTCAGGTCTTTCGAGCCGTCATCAATAACAATCACTTCTTTTTCCGGATATTCCAATGCTAATAACGATCGGACTGTGCTGACGACACCGACTTCTTCGTTATAGGCAGGCACCAAAATCGACACGGGGAAAGTGGATTTGTTTCTTAAAAAATCCTCGGTGGATTCTCGTTTGTCGAGTTTATCTTCTCTTTTCACTTTTCGGAACGCCAGTAAAAAAAGACCGATGTAACTTAAACTTGAAAACAGCATATAGGCAATCACTACATAAGATGCCAGTAGAAAAAACGTATGCATTATTCTTCACTTCCTAAACGGGACGATTTCCATTGCGTTGCCATGTCGCGGGCAAAGCGGTCCGGGTGGTTCATTGATAAGTGGGCCAATAAAATATCCCCATCTGCAAATTGAACCAATGCTTCAGCCGAAGCATAGCGAACCCACCAAACCGAGTCGCCCAATAATTCACTAAGTACTTCTTTAAACCGCGATAATTGAAGGCGTCCAGCAATTTGAGAGGCAAACATGCGCTCTTGCCATGACGAAGAATGGAAAAAGGGCATCAGTAAAACGGGATCGCTAATATAATGCAATTGCGAAATCGATTTTAACGCTTGGATGCGAATTTCTTTGTCTGGATGCTGCAATTCTTTCTCAATATGCGGAAGAAATGCGCTTAATCCTTCGGTGCCGATAAACGTAATGGCTGCATGTCGAAATGTTTTATTCGTTTCGGCGGGTTCGAAAGCTTTGGCAAGCTGCGCTAGCCTTGTCGATTCTGCCAGCCGTTTGAGCACGTCGATGTACAAACGGACCGAAGCATCGGGATGGTTCCCTAAAATAGCCAATGTGCTTGGTTCGTTCAACGCGGCCAAGGTGCGGATCAACTGCTGCGTTTCTTGGTCCAGCCGTGTCGCTTTTTGCAGCTTTTCCATCAGCAACGGCGTGAGCGATTGCATCCGAAAATCTTCGATAAAATACAATGTATTCATCCGCGTTGACCAATTGTGTTGCTTAATTTTCTTCTGATAGTTTTCAGTCAAAAATTCTTGCGACAATTGTGCGACAAGTGGAGAAGAAATGCTGCTTTTTGTAATGGATACAAAGCCATTTAACAAACGTTCCAACACAACGATTTGATGAGGCGATTGACGAATTTCGTGCACAAATCGATCATCCTCGGGATCCATCATATAGGAGCTGAAGGCCTCCGTTAAGGCATCATATTGTTGGTTGATGGTTTGTTCTTTTGCCGTTAATCTTTGTTTTCGCAAAGCCAAAACGACTAACAGCAAAAGCTGACCAAAGAATAAGAATGCGATAAAAATCCAGATCTGATCAATTGTCAATTGAACATCCTCATCGTTAAGCGCTGAACGCGCGCAACTACTTCCTGAGCATAAAATGGTTTGACGATATAATCATCTGCTCCGCTTTTCAATGCATGAATAACATCCGACTCGTTTGAACGGGAAGTCAACATCGACACCACAATATTGTCATCTGGATAATGACTGCGCACATGATTCAATACTTCGAGGCCATCCATTTTCGGCATCACCCCATCAAGCAAAATCATGTAATTTTCATCGGCTTTGTACCATGGGGACTCGATAAAGCTGACGCCGTCTGCAAATTCCTCAATGTAAATATCAAAATCAGCCGGTTTCCAATTGGAAAACTGCTTTGCGACCAATTTTCGTACAAGTGAATCGTCATCGACAATGATGATGTTCAAGTGGCGTCGCAAGTCGATCGTTGATAGTTCATAGACAACGGTTTGATCGCGGCCATTTTTCTTCGCTTGGTACAACGCTTTATCAGCATTGACAATCAACTCTTCTTGTTTGATGCGGTATTCACTGACACCTGCAGAAAACGTAACATAAAAAGGTTCCGCTGAAGAGCCGGAAAAAGCCATTTCAGCAAAAGCGGCACGAATGCGGTTGATCAAGCTGATAGCAGCTTGCGCTTTTGTGTCCGGCAAGATCAAGGCGAATTCTTCTCCGCCGTATCTAAAGAAATAATCCGAATCGCGTTTCATGTTCGCCAATAACTGGCCGAATGCCCGGAGTACGTCATCGCCCACCGGATGTCCGTAATTGTCGTTCACTTTTTTGAAATGGTCCAAATCGATCAACACAAGCGTGAAAGTGGTCCTTGACCGCTCAGCGAAGCTAGTCATTTGAACCAACACGTCATTGAAATACTTTTTATTGCCGGCGCCTGTCAAGTCGTCGTAAAGCGTTCCTTGAACGATGGCTTCTTGGCTTCTCAATCGGTTCAATACGTAAGAGTTAAAGAAAGGCATGCTTAATGGCTTCGCTAAAAAATCGGTTGCCCCAATTTCCATCGAGCGAATTCGGTATTCCATACGATCGTCCTCACTAATAACGGCAATCGGCAAATAACGGCTTTTAGCAGCTTCATAAATCCGATTCACCAATTGAAAGCCGTCAACGTCTGGCAATTGTAGGTCGACAATGACCATTTGCGGTTGAAGCGTGTAGAAAAGTTCCATGCCTTTTTTGGCATCAAGCGCGATTACGACCGGTACGCCTTGTGCTTCCAATGATTTTTTTATAGAAGATGCAAATTCTGCGTCAGCATCAATCAATAAGATAAACGATTCTTTCGCATTCGGATGTTCGATTAACGGGGTTACTTCCGCCACAGCCGAATCGGTTTCTTCTATGATAAAATTTGTTAACGTCGCCATAAAAGGCTGCAGCGATTCAATCGGCAGCAGTGTTGTGCTGTCTTCCGCAAAACGCTCCAATTGCGCTCCGCAAAAATCCGACAGTTCGCTTAGTCCAATCGTGCCGGCAGTGCCTTTCATCGTATGTAAAAAGCGGTATACTTCTTGTTCTTGAATTTGTTGTTGGGACATCCATTTGGAAAAATCCTGTTCCATTCGAGTCGCTAATAATGCTTTATAGTTTGTTGGAGCCATCTCATTTCACCTTCTTAAAAAAATATCTAGATAAATGCTATTATACTATATTGATCTGCAAAATATATGAATAAACAACCATATTATGTATAGTTGTATATAAGTAACAAATTTTTTTGAAAAAGCTTTGATTCTTTGATCGTTTGGTACCATGTAAAGGTATTCTAGCTTATACATTTTCGCAAAAAAATACCCCGCAGGCTTGCGCCTTGGGGTATTTTCGATTTATGGTTTTAACGTCAGCCAACTGCCGACATGATGAATCGCGTTGCCTTGGTAAGCAGGGCTGTTTGCGTAATGGTTTGCCACTTTTTGAAGTTCTTGCTCCATAAACGCTTCGCCTTCTTCGGCAAACGTAATGATGCTGCCTTCATCCGTCACGCCTGTCTCGACGCCGACAACAATATGTGTGCCGTATTTTTGCGCCATGACCATTTCATTTTTAACGATTTCAATAATCATCGGTGCAGAATCGCGGTAAGCCATAATCGTCACACCAGCTGTTTTGGCGATGACCCATTCAGCGAGCAATCCGCTGCCGTACGTGTTTTTGTAGTTGATCTCATCAAACCAAAATGGCATATCCACTTCGAGCGGAAGCGCCAGTTTCGCCGTGCTTACGTTCGCTCTCTCAAGAAGTGCTTGATACGATTTTATCGTTGCAGCGCGGTTCGTATTCCAGCCGCTGTATAAATAAGGTTCAACATCCAAGTGCACACCTTTAAAACGAGCGGCATCTGTTGAGTTGTTTTGATAATCCGTTAACCAAGCCATCAATTGGTTTTGGTTGGTGTATCCTTTTGGTGCTACCCACGAGGCAGCTCCATCAAGCGCGTAAATTTCCATGTCCCGCGCAGCCGCTTTTTCAACAAAGCTGCGGTATTTGGCTTTCGAAATGTCGCGGTCGATTTGAACGTATACTTTGTTGACATTTTTGCTTTCAAGAAAAGCCAATGTTCCGGCTTCATCTTTAACGAACATCCACGGATTCCACAACCACGTCGCACGAACATCTTCTGAAGGTCCAACGGCTTGTGCGTTTTCTGGATTAAACGCTGCGAATAAAGATAATACCATGATAACCACCAACGCTTTTCTCAACATCATATAGTTTCCCCCATTCTGTAAGCCGCGGCCCACAGAATGGGTGCCTGGCAACTTGACGACCGTGCACTGGGTAACCAGTGTGTAGGCTCATAGCTTTGCGTCCTTACCTTTCGATAAGTTTGCCTTTTTCAGATGATTTTTTATTCATTGTACGCTTGTAGATGACTTTAGACCAATGCCTATCGTACCATTTATTTGTTTGATAAAATGAATTTATGAATCGTTTTTTAGTATTTATGCTCAGGAGGAGAAAGAATTGCCGCAAATTACAACAAATAGATTGGAAATTATCACGTTTAACGTAGCGATGATCAAAGCATTGCTCAAAGGGCCAGCAGAGCTAGAAAAAATCGTCTCTTTTACTGTGCCTGCAACCTACCCAATGGACGTCTACAAACAATTCTTTCCTTATAAGATCGAACGTTTTACAAAACAGCCGGAAGAAAATAAATGGGAAGGGCTAATCATCCATAGCGACACCAACACGGTCATCGGCGACATCGGTTTTAAGAGCGGACCGAACGAATCAGGCGAGATCAACATCGGCTATAGCATTTTGTCGGAGTACCAAGGCAAAGGCTTTGCGACAGAGGCGACTATCGGAATGGTGGCGTGGGGGCTGAAGCAGCCGGGCGTGGAAAAAATCATCGCGACGTGTTCGCCAGATAATGACGCATCGATTCGTGTGCTGCAAAAAGCGGGGTTGAAACAAGTGCGCGAAGACAGCGACAGCATTTATTGGTCTACTTGAAATTGTGGAGGGCGGAACTGCAAAGTTCTATAGAAGAAATTTAAGAATTGGACATCTCAGTTTTTTATATTTATATAAGTTCCCACGCGCCAAGTGGAAACTTTTTTTGAGGACGAACTTAGCTCACTTTGATGAAATCTATTATCTTCCAATCGGATTGGCCACGAAGACTCCAGTGGGAGCAGCGTAGCGACGAAAGCTGAAGACCCCGCAGGGAAGGTTTGACCGAACTGCATTCGGTCGAACCTTTGCGACGAAGCTAGCGCAGCGATGCAGGAGCAATGTTTTTAGTCGCGAGGAGGCTGAAGCTGAGCCCACGGAAAGCGAAGTGGTCAATTCGATTGGAACCACCATTCATATTTAGTAAGACTTTGCCTATAGTCTACAATGCCATTTCAAGACGAATTGGCTTTTTTTTGTGTGTGCAAAACGCGTGTACCCTTATCTCTTGGCTAATATGCCCGCAAAGAGTTATTATGAAAGCAACTACTATACAGTTGTCTACTTTTTCACCAAGCGAACCGGCTATCGAGTAGGACAAACTAAATTTTGCGGAGGGGGATTCGAAATTGCCTTATCAATTAAAAAAGAGCTTTAAATTATTTTCATTAAACTCCAACTTGGAGCTGACGCAAGAAATTGCGGATGTGCTTGGTTGTGAGCTAGGCAAAAGTTCCATCACCCGTTTCAGCGACGGGGAAGTGCAGATCAACATCGAAGAAAGCGTACGCGGGGCGAATGTGTACCTTGTCCAGTCGACATCTCAGCCGGGTAATGAACACGTCATGGAATTATTGATCATGATCGATGCCTTAAAACGAGCATCCGCCGATACCATCAATGTGGTCATACCTTATTACGGCTATGCGCGCCAAGACCGCAAAGCGAGTTCACGCGAACCGATCACCGCAAAATTAGTTGCCAATATGCTTGAAACTGCTGGAGCGACGCGCATCATTACGATGGACCTTCACGCGCCGCAACTCCAAGGCTTTTTCGATTTGCCGGTTGACCAATTATTAGGCGAAACGATTTTAGCGAAGCATTTCTTGGAAAAAGACTTGAGTGATGCAATTGTCGTGGCGCCGGATAACGGCGGACTGGGCCGAGCACGCAAACTGGCGAGCGATTTGGATGTGCCGATTGGCTTTATCGACAAACGCCAGATGAACCCGGGTGAGCCCGACACGGTGAACATTGTCGGCGACATCAAAGGCAAAAACGTTATCATCATCGTCGACATCATCGATACGGCATCAACGGTGGCAGTCGCTGCCGATGTATTGGTGGAAAAAGGTGCGAAGGCTGTATATGCGTGCTGTACGCATGCCGTTCTTTCCGGACAAGCGATTCAGCGCATTGAAGACTCGGCCATTACAGAACTGGTCGTCACCAACACGATCTACATCCCAGACGAAAAACGCATACCGAAAATGACGATTCTTTCCGTTGCGCCGTTATTAGCGGAAGCGATCGAACACGTACACAACGAAAAACCGGTAACGCCGTTAACTGAATAAAATCTTTATAAGATAGAAGAGGATTGGCGAAGTATTTGCTGCGAATCAATTCAAAAAATAGAGAAATGCCAGTTCAAATCGGACTGGCATTTCTAGGTTGGAGAGAAAGTATGATAAACCGTATTCTCCGAAGCTTACTGCTCGCTTTCCGTGGGGCGGGAATCGAGCCTCCTCGACCGCTATCGCGGTCTGCGGGGTCTCTCAAACCCGCTAACCCCACAGGAGCATTCCTGTGAGAGCAGAAATAGGCTCTTGCAAAAAAAAGATCCCTCCGATACGATGCAGGTGTGAACCAAAACCATCATAAGGAGGGACCTTACATGCATCATATGCGAAATGAAAAAATTAATCAAATCACAGATTCCACTCTCGTTATCGGCATTGATATTGCCAAGGAAACCCATTATGCATGTGCAGTAGATGATCGCGGAAGAGAATTGAGCAAGAGCTGGAAGGTCATACAGTCACGGCATGGATTTGAAACTTTCTACACCACCCTACGGGCGTTCATGCAAACCCATCAAAAAACAGAGGTTCTTGTAGCGTTTGAACCGACGGGTCACTACTGGATGAACTTGGCGAGGTTTCTCGAACAGCGAGATATTCCTTACGTTTACGTCAATCCTTTTCACGTCAAACGAACGAAAGAACTGCAGGACAATATCCAAAGCAAGAACGATTCAAAAGACGCCCGCCTAATTGGCAAAATGATTCCACATGGCCATTATCAGGTACCACGCGAATCGGATGAAGTGGATCAAGACTTGCGAGTAGCCAGTGCTTTTCGGGAACGGTTGATGGGCGATCGGATTTCGGTCATGAACCGAATCCGCCGGTGGCTCGACTTGTATTTCCCAGAGTTTTCGACCGTTTATAAAGAATTGGGTGCTCAAGCCCAAGGCATTCTAACTCTGGCGCCCCTTCCAGTAGATGTGGCAGGTCTCGGAGCTGAAGGCCTGCGGGAACAACTCGTGAAACAAGGATATAAAAACGTTAGCCGAAATCGCATGAAGGCACTACATGAAGCTGCCGTTCAGTCCATTGGGCTTCCTGCCCCAGCGAGGATGGCGCGAGTGGAGATCCATTGTTTACTCGCGCAATTAGAGTTATACGAGACCCAGCTCAACGAGCTAGCTAGTGAATCAGTGGAACTGGCTAAACAACTTCCTGACTTTGATTACCTGGTCTCCGTTCCTGGCATCTGCGAGTTGACAGTCGCCGAGTTATTGGCAGAAACCGGCTCACTCAAGAAATATGCACATCCACGCCAATTGATTAAATTAGCGGGATTGACCCTCACTGCCCAAGAGTCTGGCAAGTCCAAGGGTCGGAAGAAGCTCTCGAAGAGAGGCCGAAGAAGGCTTCGCGCATTGTTATACAAGTCAATCTTTCCGTTAATCCATCATAATTCCGCGTTCAACGCCCTGTTTACGTATTATAAAACACGTGAACACAACCCTTTATCGGGGAAGGAAGCGCTGGTAGTGTTGTGCAGTAAGTTGCTTAAGATCTTACATGGACTGAGCCATGGCGAAACAAAATTTGACGCCGCACGCATGGTGCGAGATATTCCCGCACTCTTAGCTAAGCCAGCCGCTTAACTTTACTAGATTGATCAACCCAGACACAGGGGAAACCGGCCAACAGGCGACATACGACACAAAGTCCATACAGGAGCATAATGCCGGCTCTGCGTTAAGGTGAGGCTAAACGAAGGAATGTAGGCACACCGATGCCAAGAGACATGGGAGGGTTAGCCCCTTTAACAAGCGGAGTTCTCCAAGTGCCCATATTGTTCTTAAAAGGGAATCTTTGTCATTCTCTTCCCGCAACGCGTCAGCCTATATTCCTGATTTTGCCTTAAAAGGAAATCCAAAGAACTTCATACCGATCCCCTGCAATAAAAAATATTTTTTAATTCACTTTACGTGTCTCAACACCTTGTTGTATCAAGGTTTCTCGAGGGAGTCGAGCAACAGCTTCTCCAAATACTTATACTCTTCACTTATTTTTTGTAGTAATAAAAAGAATGCATTTTATGAATAATAGTAGGTTGTTACCTTATTCAACATTCTGGAAATGCCAGTTCAAATCGGACTGGCATTTCTTTTTTTGGGTATTTATTAATTGTGAGAAGTGCATTTTTAAACCCGAGCCGATTTCTTGCAAATAATATACCCCCTATGGTATATTTTAAATAGATTAAAACAACATTCATTTAGAGGAGGAAACACATATGTCAAACCAAGTTACAGTTTACTCAACGGATACGTGCCCTTATTGCACAATGATGAAAAACTTCTTGGAACAGAATGATGTTCCTTATAAAGAAGTCAATGTGCAGCAAGACCAGGCAGCGGCGAACCGCCTCGTGCAGGAAACCGGCCAAATGGGCGTGCCGCAGACAAACATCAACGGCGAATGGGTGCTTGGGTTCGATCCGGACCGCGTCGCTGAATTACTAAACGCATAAGGGGTGAAGAGCATGCGGTATACAAAATCGGTGAAAAATCGAATCGCTCGAGTGGATGGTCAATTGGCCGGGGTGATCCGCATGCTCGAAGAACAGCGCGATTGTGCAGATGTCGTTGCACAGCTCAGCGCGGTCACGCATGCGCTTGACCGTACAGTGGGCATCATCGTCAGTGACAACCTGACACAATGCCTTGAAGAAAGCGGCGCACCCGAAGACAATATGGATACAAAGCTTAAAAATATAATTGAGTTATTGATGAAAAAAAACTAAACCAATATACTAGGAGGAATTTTTACATGAAATCTATTACTACTGAAGAACTACAAACATTATTGGCTGAAGGCAAAGAAGTAAACGTGATCGACGTACGTGAAGCAGCAGAAGTAGCAGGCGGGAAAATCCCAGGTGCGGTGAACATGCCTTTAGGTTTATTGGAATTCAAAATGAACGAATTAGACAAATCAAAAGAATATTACGTGAACTGCCTATCAGGCGGACGCAGCAGCTCAGCTTGCCAGTTCTTGGACAACCAAGGCTATAACGTAACAAACGTTGAAGGCGGCATGATGGCTTGGGACGGAGACGTCGAATAATGAAAAAACAGATCGTCTTGCTATTGGCGGTGGTC
The DNA here is from genome assembly GCA_041553775.1 of Planococcus sp. (in: firmicutes). Lineage (GTDB taxonomy): Bacteria > Bacillota > Bacilli > Bacillales_A > Planococcaceae > Planococcus. The sequence continues at coordinate 55,365 of JBFEIJ010000005.1, read as the reverse complement.
AGTGCGTTGTTTTTAGCGGCGTGCGGTCAAGAATCCGGCTACGAAACCATTCAAATCGATGAGGTGGCTGCGAAACAAGAAGCAGGCTACACCGTATTGGATGTCCGCGAACCGTCTGAATATGATCAAGGACACATTCCAGGAGCGGAAAACAAGTCGCTGACTGTGATCAAAACCGGCGATTTTGATGGCTTGAATAAAGATGAAAAATACGTGGTTATTTGCCAATCCGGCAATCGTTCTGCACAAGCGAGCGAATTGCTGCTTGAAGAAGGCTATGACTTCGTAAACGTAGAACAAGGCATGGGTTCATGGGAAGGCGCCGTGGAATAATAAGGTGCTGGAAGAAAAAAGGAAAGACTGTTCCAAAAGTCGTGAAAATGACTTTAGAACAGTCTTTTTTGTTGTCCTTAATAAACGGATGCTTTCCGCGGACACTCAACAGGTGACGATTAAACGTAAAACAGCAGGAGAAAAACCATGCATTTTTCTCCTGCCGTTTGATCTAGACCTTATTGAATGGAGCCTTGTGCATAGTCTTTAGTTTGGTAAGTCGATTCGAATCGGTTCCATTCGAATCGGCTTGCTTCCGGCTCCTTCTTTGACGATTTCAGGTTGGATGATGAGATAGGTTGCGCTATCGCTCAATTTGCTCGTGAAAAGTTCACGAATGTTCATGTGAATGGTTTCTTTGCCGTTTTCAGTACTTAAAATTTCTGCATGGTTTTTTGATAGCCGGTTTCCTTCGTCGTCAAAAACAGTTAATCGAATTTCATCTAGCTCACGGCCAACCGGCAAGCTGACCCGATAATTCACTAGCGTCGTAGCGGCTCCTTTTGAAACAGATTCCATCGTTACGGAGTACCCGTTTTCCGCAACACTCTCACCTTCGACTGCAAAAGTGTGGGCTGGGATTTGCTGAAGAGGCACAGCGAACGACCATGTTCCTTGAATCCCAGCTATGGAAGTGAAGGTAATGGGCAGCGTATCGATTTCAGTCAAGTTGAGATTCGGGTTATAAAACTCAATGCCAGCCGTAAAGCCGTTTTCAGTTTCCGTTAAGCCGGTATTTGTCGAAGACCATTGTTCTTGTTCTACGCCATCAAATATCTCCACGCTATACCCAACCTCAGGTCCAGCACTTTCAATCGATTCAGTTGAAACAGCTTCTCCTTCCATCATAAAAGATACGCCAACGACATTTCCTTCGAAGTAAGCGCTCGTCAATGTGACTTGAACGCCATTATTAGACGCTTTTTGGTTCATCTCCATGAGCAACTGGTTTTCTTCCAATTCTTGTCCGATCGACAATCCAATCTTTTCATAGATGGAACCAATGAGAGGCATGGCGGCGAGAACATTCGATACGGGTGTGAAAATTAGACCTGAAGCCAGTAAAGCCGAAGCGGCTATCGATGAAACAGCTCCGAGAGTTTTAAAGGACTTTATTCTTTTTTGTCGCTTTTCTTTTTTGCCTTTCTTTATACCTCGATCAATTGAGGCGAAAAGTTCCTCGCGTGGAATTTCAATGTTGTTGATCTCTCGTTCAATACGCTCTTTGTTCATCTTGTGTGCCTCCTTCAATAATGGATTTCAGTTCCACTTTAGCTCTCCGTAAATATGTTTTTACTGTGTTTTCAGGCTTGTCCATTGTTTTGGCAATCGAGCGGATGGAGAGGTCTTGGTAATAAAATAAGATAATGGCCGTGCGGTAATTTTCGTTCAACAAAGTTAAAGCTTCCATCACATCAAGCTTTTCAACACTGTCTTTAGGCTTTTCTTCTGAAATTTCGTTTGTGAGTTCTACGGAAAGGTGACGCTGCTGCTTTTTGAGCAAAGCAAAAGCCGTATGAATTAAGATTCGAGTCAACCAAGTAGAGAAATATTCAGGATTCTTTACTTTTCTTATGGAGACAAACGCTTTGTACACCGTTTCTTGTACGACATCTAATGCGTCTTCTTTGTTTTGCACATAAAGAAAAGCTGTCCGGTACAATTTCTCGCTTTCGTTTTTGATGAGTGTTTCAAACGCCTCTTCATCGCCTTTGATGGCTTTTTTAACTAAGTCTATATTTTTCAAGTGAGTAGCTCCTTTCAATTGTTAGAGCTGAGTTGAGGAAAAAAAGTTTCAAGTAAAAATTTATATCTGAAAAATTCTTACAATGATTGATTGCAAAAAAAGATGACACCGGTCTATGCCGGCATCATCTCAAAGAAGCTAGTTTTATCAATTAGCCTATATAAATCTATTGAAAACTTGTTACACCAACTTCGAAGCAGGCATACCAATCTCTAGGAGTTCTGTGAACTTTTCGTTCGGCAGCGGACGGCTGTACAGGTAACCTTGGATTTCGTCGCATCCGAGTTCTTTCAATAACGTGAGCTGCTCGATCGTTTCCACGCCTTCAGCGATCACCGACATGTCTAAGCTATGTGCGATAAAGACCATGGCTTCGACAAGTGCTTTGTCGTGAGGGTTTGTCGCCATGTCTTGCACAAATGGCTGAGCAATTTTCAAGTTGTTGAGCGGGAAGCGTTTCAAGTATTGCAACGACGAATAGCCCGTTCCAAAATCATCAATCGCAATTTGCACACCCATTTCCCGTAATGCTTGCATCCGGGCAATGGCTTTTTCCGCATCATCAACAGCAACGCTTTCGGTAATTTCAAGTTCCAGCGAAGAGGCTGTGAAGCCGGTTTGATCGAGTGCTTGCGCAATGACATCCATTAAATCGTCCTGCATAAACTGAAGGGGCGATAAATTGACAGCCAGCTTCAAGTGGGAGTGACCGAGCTCATGCCATTCTTTTGCTTGTTCACAAGCTGTATGAAGCACCCATTCACCTATTGGGAGGATCAAACGGGTTTCTTCTGCCAGCGGGATGAATTCGCCAGGCGAGACGGTGCTTCCGTCTGCTTTTTGCCAGCGAATCAATGCCTCCATACCGATGATTGCACCGGTTGCGGCCAGTATTTGCGGCTGGTAATGGAGCGTAAAGTCTTTATTGGTGATGGCACGGCGCAAATCATTTTCTAACGACACTTTTCGAGAAGCTGAAAGTGTCATGTCATGTGAAAAGAATTGATAATTGTTTTTGCCTTTTGCTTTTGCGCTATACATGGCGCTATCCGCATTTTTCAATAATTCACTTGCCGTATTCCCGTCTTTTGGATAAATGGCTATGCCAATGCTCAAAGAGATATGCAATTCTTGGCCATTCACTGTCAACGGTTTTAAAAGAACGGATTGCAGCCTGTGAATCATGGACGTGACATCTTTTTCCTCGTAAATGTCATCAAGAATGATGGTGAACTCGTCTCCGCCTTGTCGGGAAACGATATCGATGGACCGCAAATTGTCTGCAATTTTTTGTGAAAAATTCTGAAGCAAAATGTCGCCAAATTCATGGCCAAAAGAGTCGTTGATATTTTTGAAACGGTCTAAATCAATGAACACCACTGCAAGCTGCTGAGAATTGAGGATGGCGTCAGCGATTGATGAATCGAGTTTCTCGAGAAACAGCCGTCTGTTCGGCAAGCCGGTTAACACATCGTGGTTAGCCAGATGCTTCGTTTGTTGGACGGCTCGTTCTAGCTGCTCGTTCTTAGCAGTGACTTCAATCGTCCGTTCTTCAATTTTTTGCTCAAGCACAGACGTCAACTGATCGTAATTGAATAAGAGTCTGCGGTTGTCGCGCATTGTATAGACTTGTCGCGTGATGATCAAAATCGCCGCGGTGCCTGCACCGACGAACAAGACAGTGGTGTTTTCATCCTGTTCAACAACCAAAGAAACAAAAAGCAGCAGCAAGCTGATATAAGGAAGCAACATGCGAATGGAAATCCGATCATGATTCAATGTTGGCGTTTTTTTCGCCATCGATTCGTTCATGGGATCAAGTGAATACAAGCCGGCGAGGGCAACGAGCAATAACCCAAGAGACCAAAACGGCGCATATAAATTGGCTGGTGTATACGTGTTGGTGAATGTGGAAAACAGGTACGCGGTATCAGCAAATACTTGGAACAGCAATCCTGCGATCATCAGCCCCATCATGCGACGCGATATCGTCTGGAAAAATCCGATATAAAAACTGACAGCTGCAAACATCAACAACAAATCCCCAATGGGGTAGCCGATCGATACTATGAACAACATTGTGGCAACAGACTCTTCAGGAAGTAAATGTTGGATTAAAAAATGCCCACTAAGCGCTGTAAACACTGCGATGATGATCATAATGTCAAAAAGAAACTTAATTTGATAAGCGATTTCTTTTTCTTGTTTAAGGTGATAAACAAATGCGGCTAGATAAAAGACAATTTGAAGAAAGTAAAAAAAATCTGCCCAACCTGGATAGACGGGTTCGATATTCGAGAAATAATGGCTATACGTCCATATGCCTTCCGCAATTGAGTAGTTAAAGCATCCGAGCGAAAGCAATAGCCAGAAAAGCCGACTCTTGCCCGCCGATTTTTGATAAACATAAAAAAGCACTGCACACGCAATGATTGGCGCAAGCGAGGAGATGAGGCTGCTGCCCAGTCCATACATTTTCTCGGTTTGGTCACCGAACAAAATCCAGGCATAGTAAATAGAGATATGTAAGACAATATAAGCGGTAAAAAGCTGCTTAGCATTGGAAAAAGAAATGTGTTCCACCTCATTTAATGAGCAGATGAATCTGCAGAAGTATAAAGCCTAATAAATTTATACGATTTCTTTAAGTATAAAGAGAATATTTATAAAATGAAATGATTAAATACACAAAATGTAAATTATGTATCAAATATTAATCACACCATTATTTATAAAAAAAGTCTAATAACCCAATAAATTTCTTATTTATTGAACTAATAGTATTTATAAGGGAAGTTTTTTATTGGTAAGCCAGTTTTGCTTATTCAATGAAAAGGCGAATTGGATAATTCATATTGCGATTTAACAGGCAGGACCAGAAACAATGGATGATTTTATTTGGATACAAAGGAGGCTGTTTCCGTACGTTTTCTCTATATATACTATGACGGGCTGTGCAACACGGGTGCGTCGAATCGAAAAGAGGAGGGATAAGCGATGACGAAGGAATATGTGATTCAAAAAGTGGCCCATGAAGTTCACGGGGAGCTGTATCAGTTTTTGGCGGTTGACGCACAAGCGGGAACACAGGAAGTGGTGGATCCGTTTGAATCGGGTTTGCTAAAGGAGTTGGTGCCGATGCCGCCAGCACCAGAATTATTGTATATCACATCCAAGCGCGGCGCTGAAGCAGAAGGGTATTGTAAAGGGGATCGGTTTGTTGTGAAGTTGGGGTCAAAGTTTGCAGCGTCGACCTCACCGAAATGTCCGAAGAAATATGTGCGTCTGCGTGAAGAGTTGTTGCTTCAAAAGCTGCTCATTCCGCTGCACGGCCAACTTTTGGTGATGGAAGACATCGAATTCGACAGTCCAATGTCGGCGATGGGCGCAGCAATCGGCGGTTGGGTCAAGGGATCGCATAATTGGAAAAAGCTCAAGTAGCATTTGTTTTCGACTGAAATAAGGAGGTAGAGAAGAGAGGCTTAAAAAGTTATCCACTTGTGGATAAAGCTCGAAGTGTTACGAAACGGAAAAGTTATCCCCTGGTTCTAATGAAATCTATCCACATATACAAGAATCCAACGGGAAAAACCGCAAGGCGTTTGTCAGAACCGATGACAATTGCCTTGCGATTTTTTTATACACGGGAGAAGTTTAATCGTTCAGTATGTTGAGGAAATCCGTCCGATGATCTTTTTGGGTCACTCGCAATACGCCACTCTCTGACGGCCATACGAGAAAAATGTTGAGCCCCTCGTGATTCCACGCCATAAAACTGTCGGTCCTGCCATCTTCATAATAAACGGTAATCGCATAATCTTCTCGGATGTCCATTTCGTAATGTACGTTTGTTTCGAGGTCTGCCCGGTTGAGCATCTTCGTGAAATTTATAATTGTGGCATCGTCAGTGATCACTTTAACTTCACCGTATGAATCCAAGTTGCGATCATAAGCCTGTACGGCGATACGGTCGATATTGGAGAATCCGTTCCACAGAAAAGTGTACGCACTGATTATCAATAACGCTATGCCAACCCCTGCCAAAACCCATTTTTTCATAGACATCCTGCTTTCCATCGTATTCTAAAACTGATATAAACCGCTCAATTTACTAACTCATAAATCTTTTTAGCTGATTTTTTCTTCAGACTATAAATAGTATGCGTGTCTTTTTCATTCATGACCGCACCTTGGTCAGGGCTTATCCATAAAAAATAGGACTCCTCTCCGAACTCAACGCGATAATCAGGTTCAGCCATATCCACTACGCCAGGTTCTTTTTTGGCGGTTTTAAACGCATTTACGAACAAGTCCACATCTTGTGGATCTGTATAAGAGATGAGGGAATTCGCTTTGGCATCCAAGAAATTTTCCATCTCGTAGACGTCTATTTGATCGACGGATGCAGATGAACAGCCTGTTAAAAATAAAATCAGCCCTATTAATAAGCCAAATCGAGTGAATGTTTTCAATAAAATCCCTCCTTGTAATGAGTAGACTGAACTAAATAAAAAAGGTTACACCAGATTTTATTGAACCCGATATTTCGGAGGGCGATGGAACTATTCTCCAAGTGATGCGTATTCTTAGAGGAATACAATATATACACAATCGATTTTTTTAGGGGGTGAGCGCTATGGAAGTTTTAAATTTAATCTTGCTGCTTATCGGCATTTTTGGGCTGTTGTACATCTTGGAAAAACAACTGAAAAAATGGTTTGCGATTGATGAGCAAGTTTTAGAAAGCGAGCCGGCGAAAAAAATTGAACGCTGGAGCAGATGGACGCTTGCAATTGCCCAAGTGCCTCTTATCCCGTTAACGCTTCAATTCGATCACGCTTATATTTACTGGCTGTTGTCCATTTTTACCGCTATTACCGCATTAACCGTGTATTTTGAGTGGCGATTGCTAAAAGGAACGAAGAAATACCAGTTGACTCTCGCTACATATAGCCTGACTCTGCTTGCTGTCCTGACAATAATCATTTTGTGGTGAAGAAAAATGTAGGGCTAAATGCTTCGACAAGACAAAAAACAGGAAATCTCATATCTTTTGACGAACATTACCCAGATAGAAAAAATTTACGAGGAGGAAAATCAATGTTTTCAACGGTTAACGACGTGCTAAAGAATTATGTGGATGCTGTTTATGAAAAAGATGTTGAAAAATTTCTTGCGGGTTATGCGCGTGATGTCCATATATACGATGCTTGGAATAGATGGGAGTCTAGCGGCATCGACGAATGGAAGACTTCCGTAACGGAATGGTTTAATGGACTAGCAGAAGGAATGTGGCTAAAGGTGGAGCTTTACAATGATTCCCGCAAAGAAAACGAGGACCTCGCTTACGTGCAAGGAACCATTAGTTTTACAGCGGTCGACATTGAAGGAAAAGAACTGCGAAAAATGATTAATCGTTTTTCTTTTATGCTGGAAAAATCAGCAGGTTCGTGGCGGATCACCCATGAACATTCATCGCTTCCGATCAACACGGAAAACGATCAAGCAATTTTTGGATAAATTATGCGAATCTATGAATGTGAAAAAAGACGCCGAAGGTCCGAAGAAATCGGTCCATCGGCGTTTTTTAACGCAAATTTTTCCGCTTTTCAGCGGAATGCAGAAGCGTTTGATTGGTGAATAACACCAAGACCGGACCGAGAATCGGAATCCAGGCAAGGGTTTTATTCGTCGCATCCGGGTAAAAACGGTTGACTGTATAAACCGATAACCCCCATAGCACAAACCAATCAACGGTCATGACCGATACCAAGCTTGAAGCGAAAAAAGCTTCCCAGTAAGCGGCTAAAGAAAATCCTTGGAGCAGCGTCAGTAAATTACCGAGCCATAATGCCATCAATGCGCCAAGCCAGATGCGCGAAGAGAGAAACCGCACGAGCCATTTCGGTGTCCGCAGCTCTTTTAATGGAGGCTCTGCGCCAAATGCGAAATACGGCAGCAACGCGAATGCGCCGATACCGAACGACGCAAGGGCGAATGGCCACGCCGGCCAGCGCTGGCGGTCGTTAAGCAAAAGCAAAGTCAAAAACACGGCGGGAAAGATGCCGAGTGAACTGAAAACAGCTAACACAAGTGGATCGATGTCCGCCAACTGCCCACTGAAGATTTGGGTCATAACGGGATCGACGTCGCCGCCTGGTGCGACAAACAAGGCGTAGCTGATTAAAGCGAACCAAATAGCAAAGAAAGTCACACGCATCACCTCTTTTTATTTCCATCATACAGGACGATGGAGGCAGCCGCTATGCGGAGCCGAAATCCATAACTTACGAGGAATTCAAAGCGGCGCTGTCGAATTAAAATAGAAAGAGAAAAACGGAGGAGGTAGAGAAATGAATGAGTTAACGAAGAAAAGAGCGAAAGCCTTGATGATTGATTCGCTTATTTCGTCGGTGGTGGCAGGCGCTTTGGAACCGCTCATTAAAAAGAAAGTGAAAACAAAATTTGTTTATACCGTCATCTTGCCGTCCGTCATGTTATGGGGCTTGGAAGCGGCGCAAATCGGATTGAGCGGACAGACGCTCGGTCAAAAGGCGATGGGCATCAAAATCGTCACATCTGACGGCAATAAACCAACGACATGCCAACTTTTGAAACGTGCGGTGCACCGTGATTCAATTACCACAATCGCTTATTTGAAAAATCGACATGCTTTCGAAGGAAAAGATGGTACAGTATTACCTCAAGATCGCTATGCAGATACGCGGGTCACAATGCTTTAGTTGAAGGAGGACGCGCCATGAAACTGTATAAGGAATTAGCGGATTGGTGGCCGCTCATGTCGCCGCACACGGAATACGAGGAAGAGGCGGCTTTGTATATGGACATTCTTCGGCGTCATCACCCCTCTATTGAAAAAGCGGTGGAATTCGGTTCTGGCGGCGGCAGCAACGCCTATTACTTAAAGCTGCATTTTGCGATGACGCTAAGCGATTTGTCGGAAGAAATGCTTGCGGTGAGCCGCAGACTGAACCCCGATTTGCCGCATATCCAAGGTGATATGCGCACCATCAATGCCGGGGCAGACTACGATTTGGTGTTTATCCATGACGCGATCATGTATTTTACAGAGAAATCGGATTTGTTGGCAGTGATGAAAAACGCCAAAAAGCATCTGAATAAAGACGGCATCCTGTTCATCATGACCGACCAGTTCACGGAAACATTCCAACCGACGACAAACGAAGGCGGCACGGATGACGGCGAGCGCGGCATGCGTTATTTGGAATGGACATTCGATAGCGATCCGCACGATCACATGACGGAAACCGAATACGCGTATATCTTAAAAAACCAAAACGGCATCACCCGGGAGTACGACAGCGTTCGCTCCGGTTTGTTTTCGATGGCGGAATGGCAGGAGTTGCTGAAGGAGGCAGGTTTTCAAGTTGAATTTGAACGGGTAAAATACGCGGCTGAACCCGGTTCTTATTTTGCGATTGTCGCAAAACAAGAACCTTAAGGAAACGGATAAGAATATAACATCCATCACCTTATTTTTGAAATTGAAACATTATAAAAAAGCTCGTTTTCTCCTAAAAGAGAAAACGAGCTTTTATGCTGAAGCATTACTCTGCAGAATTTTTTGATGCTAGAATCAGTTTCTGCTGGTTGGCAGGCATCGGGCGGCTAAAATAATATCCTTGGCCTTCATCGCATTGCTCATCCCGCAGGAAAGACAATTGGTCAGCGTCCTCAATGCCTTCAGCGACTACACTCATGTTCAATTTATGGGCGAGACCGATGATAGTGGAGGTGATTGCTTTGCCGTTCATACCGCTGCTGATGTCGGCAATGAAACTGCGGTCGATTTTAACCCGGTCAAAATCGAATTCCCGCAAATAACTAAGGGAAGTATAACCGGTTCCGAAATCGTCAATGGCTATGGAGACACCAAGCGATTTTAATTTCTTGATGCATTTTTTTAAAGTCTCAATGTCTTCCATCAAAATGCTCTCGGTCAATTCAAGCTCAATCCATTTTGCTTCCAGTCCCGTCTCTTCCAAGACAGTTTGAACAATGTGGTAAAAATTCGGTTGTTGCAATTGGATGATCGAGACATTGACGCTGATTTTAGAAAGTGCGTATCCCGTTTCTTGCCATGTTTTATTCTGAGCACATGCTGTACGGAGCACCCATTCGCCAATGGGCACAATGTGACCGCTTTCTTCCGCGATCGAGATAAAGCGATCGGGCGGCACCAATCCCAATTCTGGATGATGCCAGCGGATTAACGCTTCGAAAGAACTGACTTGCCCAGTTTTCAAATCCATAATTGGCTGGTAATGCAATTCGAATTCATTATTGTGCAGAGCAGACTTTAAGTCTGTTTCAATTCGAAGTTTAAAAGTGTTTTCTTGATCTAGTTCTGTCGTGTACAACGTATAATTATTTTTTCCGGCTTTTTTTGTAAAATACATCGCTTTATCCGCTTTTTTGAGCAGGCTATCGACACTTTCCTCAGCGAAATTATTAAGGGCGACGCCAATGCTTGCGGAAACAGACAAAGAGTGTCCGTTGACTTCAAAAGGTTCCGCCAACGTAATGTTCAGACGCTGAGCTAGCGAGATAGCTTCGGCTGCTTCTGTATTAGGCAGTAAAATTGCAAACTCATCGCCTGCGAATCTACCGGCTGTGTCAGTGTCCCGAATTTCACGTTGAAGCCGCTGCGCTATGATTTTTAAAAATTCATCCCCCATATGATGACCAAGCGAGTCGTTGATGAATTTAAAGCGGTCGATATCCAGGAATAAGACAGCAACGGGGTTATCCGCTGTTTTGGAAAGGTTTAATACTTGGTTTAGCCGATCTTCAAATAATTTTCGGTTGGGCAATTTGGTCAGTGGATCAAAGTAAACCATTTCTTCCAGCAATTGTTGGTGTGCAAGCTTATCCGTGATATCTTTGGCGATACCATACACACCGGTAATTTCGCCATGCTGTTTCATCGGAAACGAGGAAATTTCCAAATTTCTTCGTTTGCCGTCTAGTCGATTGACTGCCAGCTCATAGCGAGTGGAAACGCCTTCTGTCGCCAACTGGAAATTGTGCATAGCGATTGGCAACTCTTCCGGAACAACTAATGGGGGAAACGACATGTTCAATAATTCGTCTGAGCTGTAGCCGATGACTTCTGTGCAGCCGGGATTAACATTTAAAAAATTCCCTTCCAAGTCAAACTTGAAGATTGCATCCGGATTATTATAAAAAAGCGATTCAAATCGTTCCTGATTTTCATGGAGTTTGGTCTGGGCTGCCACTTGTTCCGTTACGTCAATGATTGTACCGCATGTTAAAGTGCGGCCATTTTGAATAATTTTGGACGCATGTACTTCTATATGGGTCAAAGAACCGTCTTTTTTATATGCTCGCACACGGTATCGATCTTCTTTGATGCTGCCCTGAACTCTTTTAAGAACCCGTTCATGAACCATGTGAAGGTCGTCCGGATGAATCAAGTCAGACAGCGCAACTTCTCCGCTAAGCATTTCTTCTTTCGTGTAGCCATTCAGCTCGCAAAGTTGTCGATTGACGTAGCTGAAGGAAAAACCATCTAAAACATTTCTTTGTAATCGGGATTGAACGAAAACGTTGCTTCGCTTTCTTCTTTATTCGGATCAGTCATTTTCATGAAAATTGCCTCCAGGTGAATAAAATAGAATGTCAGTAAGCCGAGTCTATAAAAATATAATATGACTGAAAAAGACTAATATAAGTTGGATAAATAAAAAAATATGTAAATAATTTGTAAATTTTTATTGAAATATTCTTATAAATCAATTATAGCTAAATTTCTTTGAATTCGGTAAAAAAATAAGAAATAAATTTTTACATTAGAATGTGGGTAATATAGGGAATGTAAAAGGTTTATTTTTTTAGGAAAAAGCTTGTGGGTTTGTTATGAGCGGGATAGTAACAGCCTTATGATTGAATAGATATACTGTTGTTAAGGACATACAAAGTCTAGCTAGTTAGAGGGGGTGTTATAGATGGAGAAGTACCGCATTGACCAAGGCAAAGGAATGGAGTTTGGTATTTACACGCTTGGCGACCATTTACCGAATCCGCACACGGGCAATCGCATGACCGCGGGGGAACGGATCAAGGAAATCATAGAAATGGCGAAGCTTGCGGATGATGCCGGAGTGGATTTTTTCAGTGTCGGCGAAAGCCATCAAGAGTTTTTCGCCACGCAAGCACATAGCATCGTGTTAAGCGCAATTGCGCAAGCGACAAAGAATATTAAAATCGGCAGTTCTTCGACCATCATCAGTACGTCCGATCCAGTGCGGGTCTATGAAGACTTTTCAACGATCGATTTAATCTCGGAAGGACGCGCCGAAATCATTGCGGGCCGTGCTTCGCGCATCGGGTTATTTGAATTGCTCGGTTATAATGTCGAGGATTACGAGGAATTATACGAAGAGAAATTTAATCTTCTGCTTGAGATCAATAGGAAAGAAAAAATTAATTGGAGCGGAAAATTTCGCGCTCCGCTGCGGGACGCCGAAGTGATTCCGCGTCCCCATGAAGGATCGCTGCCAATTTGGCGAGCGGTGGGCGGTCATCCATCTAGCGCTGCGAAAGCCGGAGCAGCAGGTGTGCCGATGATGCTCGCGACGCTCGGCGGGCCTGCTGAAAGTTTCGCGCACTCTATCGATGTCTACCGAGAAGCGTTAGCTGAAAACGGTTTTGACCCCGCCCACTTTCCAGTGGCGACGGCCGGCTTTTTCAACGCCGCCAAAACGAGCCAACAAGCATTTGAAGAAAGTTACCCACATGTGGATAAAGGCATGATGCGCACGAACGGCAGAGGTTTTCCACAACATCAATTCATGCAAGGCGCTCACCCGCATCATGTAATGAATATTGGCAGTCCTCAGCAAATCATCGAAAAAATTCTATACCAGCACGAAATGTTCGGCCATCAGCGTTATATCGCCCAAATGGATTTCGGCGGCGTGCCGTTCAGTCGAATCGAGCGCAACATCGAGCTCATCGCGACCGAAATTTTACCAGCCATCAAAAAATACACCGCAGTAAAATAGGATAGAAAAAACGGCACATCCATCAGCGGATGTGCCGTTTTAGCGTTCAGTCGAATTCTTTTTTTTCCCACTCGTCCTCCGGTATATCCAAGTCTTCTCCAGAAAACCGTTCTTCTTTAAACGGGTCACCATTTAAATGGAAGCCGTTCTGTTCCCAAAAACCCGGATGATTAGCATCGACAAACTCGATGCCGCGCACCCATTTAACGCTTTTCCAAAAATACAAATGCGGCACAACAAAGCGCAGCGGATAGCCGTGCTTCGCAGTCAGCGGCTCGCCGTCCAGAGAATGGGCGAGCAACACATCGTCACGGTCCAAATCGCTAAGCGCCACATTCGTCGTGTAGCCATAATCCCCGTGCAGCATGACGTACTCGCTTTCTGGTTTAATGCCAAGTTCATTCAGCAAATCCCGAAACTTCACACCGGTAAAAGAATTATCAAAGCGCGACCAGCGCGTTACGCAATGGATGTCGCGCTGTACCGTCGTTTGCGGCATTTTCATGATCGCTGCATACGAAAGCGTAACGTCGTGATTGACGCGCCCATAAATGTTCAACGTCCATTCGTTCATGTCATACACCGGCACTTCGCCTTCGTGCAACACCGGAAAGCGTTCGGTCAATACTTGCCCAGGCGGCAAACGGTGGGCGAGTGCAGGATCGGCCACCGGTACGCGCGTTCTTTTAATGCGGTCTGCTTTGTTCAATTTCATCAAATCACTCCTCGCCATAAAAAAACTCCCCCTCGCGAGAGGAAGAGTTAAGCGCAATAGCAAGAACAGACTCTCCCTCATCTTTCAAAGCACTGCTGCTTTGTTGGATTTGGCACCATACTAGTCATACTAGCGGTTGCCGGGCGTCATAGGGCCAGTCCCTCTGCCTCTCTTGATAAGGTTACGTAATTTTATGTAATTTTTCTAATAAGCCTCATTCTATCCAATTTAATGCTCGATGACAATGATGTTGGAGAATAAAAATGAAGTAAAATTTTTTTATTTTAGATGTACCGTGAAACTAGTTCGCTTTCCCACAAGCCTCTCGGTAGTTTTGCTCCATATCTAGAAATTCTTAGCAATGGCCATGCACCAAGCATATTATGCGTGCTCTAAATGGATATCTTTCATTCTACTTTAATAAATTCTCTAGGATCATTGATGGTTCATGCACAATCGACTTTCTTTTATAAAGGTCGAAGCGCACAAACAATCTTTTATTAAAAGATAGATTAAGTTTTCTCACTATAAAATCTCATACTTTAAAGCCTAGTCCAGCGAAGGCGCGCCCAAGGGCTAGGCGAAGTAATGAGACGAGTGTTCTTCTCGGCTCATTGCGAGAGCCATGCCCAAAGCGACCGAAGCGGTGTATAAAATAAAAAATAATTCAACTTCAAGAAAATCTTTTTAATCTTTATTCGACCAAGAAACCTGACTTTCTACTATATAAATGAAAAAGCAAAAACTTAAAGATTCAAAGAGTCTTGAAAAAGAATTTGAAGTTTTTTAAAAAAAGAGTGATCTAAAAAAGAACTACGTGCGTTTTGTAGTCAGAATCAAATAAAACACAGAGAAAAAGGAGATGTTCATTCATGAAAATCAACAAATTATTAGTAGCTCTTCCATTATCATTAGCCCTATTGGTGCCGACAGCGGCATTAGCAGACAGCCACGGTGGAACACATTCGACAACAGCATCAAGCGAAATGAGTGCAAGCACAACGACACCAGCAGGTGAACTGCGCATCGCACTTGACTCAGTATTAACAGAGCACGCATTCTTAGCAGTAGAAGCTATGAGAAAAGGCGTTGACGGCGCAGAAGATTTCGATCAAGCATCTGGCGCATTGTTAGCAAACGCTGAAGACTTGAAAGCGGCAGTCGCTTCAGTATACGGCGAAGAAGGCGCAGCGCAATTTGATGAAATCTGGAAATCGCATATCGGCTATTTCGTGGATTACGTAACAGCTACAGCTGAAAATAACCAAGAAGGCAAAGATCAAGCACTAGCTGAATTGGAAGAATACAAAACAACACAATCTGAATTCTTCGAAGCAGCGACAGAAGGTCGTTTACCAGCAGCAGCTGTAAGCGAAGGCTTGGATATGCACGTAAACCAATTGATCAAATCATTTGACGCTTACGTTGCAGGAGACTTCCCAACATCATACGAACTTGAACGCGAATCAATCCAGCACATGAGCATGTTCGCTGAAACATTGTCAATCGCAATCGCTGACCAGTTTGGCGACAAATTCGAAAACACAAACCCGGATACACCTGCACTTGATCTACGTGCTGCATTGAACACTACGTTCTCTGAACACGCTGGATTAGCAGTAATGGCAATGCAAGACGGCGCTGACGGTGCTGAAAGCTTTGACCAAGCAGCTGCATCATTATTGGCAAATGCTGACGACTTAACAGCTGCAGTAGCATCTGTATATGGCGAAGAAGCAGGCGCGGCATTTGAAGAAACATGGAAATCACACATCGGTTACTTCGTAGACTACGTAGTAGCGACAGGTGAAGGCAATGAAGAAGGCAAGAAACAAGCAAAAGCTGAACTTGATCAATACGTAATTGACCAAGCTAAACTTCTTGAAGGCGCAACAGAAGGCCGCATCCCGGCTGAAGCTCTTGAAGAAGGATTGACTACTCACGTTAGCCAATTGCTAGCATCATTCGATTCATATGTTGCAGGCGACTATGAAGCAGCTTACAGCTCTATGCGTGAAGCATATGCACATATGCAAATGCCAGCAGGCGGCTTATCAGCAGCGATCGTAGATCAGTTCCCTGATCAATTCGGTGCAGCAGAAATGCCATCTGAAATGCCTAAAACAGGTATGGGCGGTACTGAATCATCAACAACTATGCCATTCCTATGGATCCTTGCAGGCCTAATGCTTGCTGGATTGACAACTACAATTGCAATGCGTACGCGCAAACAGCAATAATTGAAACACCTGAAAAAGCTAGCCTCTAGGGGCTAGCTTTTTTATATTCTTTTTTATAAGCAAGCAGGATTGGCCAAAAGAAAAAGGCCAATACCAGTATTTCTACGGATACGCGCCTTTGGTCGAACTCATCAAAAAAGCTTGATGGGTGAATACGATTAAGCCATTGCTTTTGGATTCATTCCGTAAGCATTTGAAGCTGCTTCGCTGTCTTTTACAGTGAAAACAAGCAATACGATAAATCCAACAATCGGGATCAAGCCGATAAGAATCCACCAACCGCTTTTGCCGATATCGTGCAAACGACGAACTGTTACCGAAATGCTTGGAATAATGATTGCTAAAGAAAAAAGAGTGCTAAGGATCCCCACATCTTCTGCCAGTTCAAGTCCCGCTACTGTATCTACGATTGCTAGAACGATCGAAATAACGATTGTTGCCAAAACGAACATCCAGTATTCTTTGCGTCTCGAACGATCGCTAAAATTGAATGCTTTCTTCATTGCGTCGATAAACCATTTCATTATTTTTCCTCCTTTCCCAAATCTTTATTTAGTATAGCTGGATTGTAATATTTTGTATATATAATTTTTGATGAAAAAACGAAACTTTGATGGAAATAAATAGGTATAGTAATGATGGGTGATTTAAATGAAAAATCTGGTTAATTTGAAACCAAGAGAATAAACACTGCTGTTCAGCAAGCGTTACAAAAACTTATATTACGGGAGTGGCTTATGTTAACAGACAAACAATTAAAGGATATTAAACAATTACAAAATGAAGTGGAAGCGCACGATGCACTGGAACTAAAATTGAATTGGGACATGCTCCGCACGCGCGATTTTGATCAGCATGAATTTCGCTACGATGAAAATGGAAGCTTGATCGCATTTCTCGGTTTGTATGCGTTTGGCTCTACGGTTGAAGTCACGGGAATGGTAAAGCCGAGTGAGAGGCGACAAGGGCATTTCACCAAGTTGTTTCACCAGGCGATGGCTACAGCAAAAAAAGCGGATTTCAGGAAAATCCTGTTGAATGCACCGGCGAGTTCGGCAGCGGCGAAGGCGTTCTTGGAAAAACAAGGAGCGATTTATCAATTCTCCGAACATCAAATGAAATGGCAACCAAAGGCGCTCGAAGCGTCAACGGGTTTTACTTTGCGTGAAGCGACGGATGCAGATTTACCGATGCGCGTCCGGCTCGATGTAGAAGTGTTCGGCGTGCCGCAGGAAGACGCCGTGGCTACGGAAAGCCGGATTATGGGAGATCAAGACACGGACATGTTAATGATTGACGTGGATCATGACACCATCGGAAAAATTCGTGTGAAAAGAGAAGAAGGCCAGGCATGGATTTACGGCTTCTCGATTTTTCCGGAGCATCAAGGCAAAGGCATTGGCCGCAACGTGCTGCGCCACGTCGTCAAGCAACAAAGCGAAGCGGGTCATTCCGTTCACCTGGAGGTAGAGACAAAGAATGCCCATGCCCTCAAATTATACGAGTCTGTAGGGTTTGTCATCGTACATGCACAAGATTATTACCGGTACGAATAAGGCTGCGTGTAAAAAGTAACATGGTCTAAATTTTAGAAACTCATATCGAATGTTCAAAAACCCAAGAGCTGAATCAGCACTTGGGTTTTTGTGTCTTTATACGCGGTTTCTCAATGTTTTTCTTTTGCATAAATAAAAAAGATACGGCTTAAAACGTTTTTTCTACAATTACATGGCCGTTCTTATCGATTAAAGGTGTAATGCCGCCGCTTGTGCCTACAAACGTTTGAAGATAGTTTACACCGGTGTGACGATCAACTAAAATAACCACCTTGCCAAGTGAAGGGACACTTTCGTACGACTTTATATAAAAACGTTGATGTTCCTTTTTCTTATTTCCGAACATAGTATCACTCCTCTGAATTTTTTATCTTACTTATCCATACGAATGAATTGATTTATAGATTCAATCCTGTAGCCGGATAAATCCATATTTTATTGAAAGGTAAAAGACCTTCGACAACAACTAGTACACCGTTGCTCAATTTTCACATAGTCGAAAAGTTGAGGAAAATTATTTAACTTGCGCACGATTCATCTTGGCCATACCCGACACCTGTATACAAACAAACGCTTTTCATTGGTAAAGAATAGTTTATTGCACGTTGACTCTCAGCGCTCTCTATAAGTGCCATTCTTTTTCTTAATCTCAAATATTTTTTCTGAATTGTAAGTCAGCTCACTTTTTCTATTTGTATATGGGCATATACTGATGAAAAGAAGGAGTGAGACAAATGGTAGTATCTAATCAAGCAACTCGGACAACTGGCTATGCAGAGCTTGTGAAAGCGGCATTGATCGGCAGTACAGTAGCAGGAATTTTGTTCGGAATTTTTATGCAGCTGACAGGAACAATGGCGATGTTGGCTTCGGTAGTTGGCAGTGAAAGTTTAGTCGTCGGTTGGGTCATGCACATGATGATCAGTTGGATGTTCGGCCTTGGCTACGGTGCGATGACACTTTTCACTTCTCGGTATTATGTACTTGGTGTCATTCACGGGATTATTATTTGGATAGTAGGCCCGTTATTGATCATGCCAATGATGATGGGAATGGGACCAATGATTGGTCAAATGTTCTCAAGCGGTCAATTGATGAGTTTAGCCACACACTTAGCGTTCTCATTGATCTTGGCAGCCGTGTTCAGTCGAATCGTCCGCAAATAAAGTCGATAGAAAAACCTTTCAAAAACTACTTAGTAACTGTGCCTTTGGTAGTTTGAGAAAGGTTTTTTCTATTTTGAGCTTCTATAAATTGAACGTTTACTCGAGGAGGATCTTCTTAATCTCGTCAGCTTTTATCGAATAACCAAGAAGCGTTTTTTTCAGCAAACCTTCTTTTTTGAGCTTGCTCATCAAGAGCGAAATGGTTTCCCTCGAAGACCCGACCATTGTCGCGATGTCTTCATGGGTGATTCTCATCGCAATCGACTGCCATTCTTTATCGCGCTTCCCGCTTTTTTCACTCATTTTGAGCAATAAAAACAAGGTGCGGTAGCGGATATCGCCGAGTGCGATTTTTTCGCTTAGGTCATACGTTTCTTTCAGGCGATTGGATAAAATTTGAATCAGTTTAATTGAAACGTCAGGCTTTGTACGAACAAACGATTCGAATTTCTCTTTGTCCATTGTACACACATAACTATCGGTCATTGCCTCAGCGTACGTTTCCCGATCCGTCAGCACAAACGATTCGGTTTCTCCAAAAACATTGCCGTCTAAAAGAATATCCGTCGTAAACTGCTTGCCATGCGAATTCATCCGGTACAGGCGAACTTGCCCTTTCTTGAGCATGAACAACACATTAAGCGGCTGGTCGGGAATAAGAATTTGCGTTCCTTTTTTAATCGGCGTCATCGTGCTATTGCTATCAATTAATTTTATGTCTTCCATTGGCAATTCATCAAAAAGATTGATATGCGAAAGGAGTGTCAGTTTATCCATGCTCAAAATCCCCTCGTTTCTTTTAACTGAGCCCAGTGGCAATATATTGTTCACAATACCAGGATGCTGTAATTGTGAGGCAGCTAAAAATCGGCTGCACGAGTTGGGCATTTCTTTTCAAAACTATAACGTGTTTGAGCACCGTTCTTTACTTAAGAATGTACCTATAGAGAAAAAAAGACAAGGATTGCCGCTTTTGAAAATTCGTGAAGTCTATTATTCGTATATGGATATATTGGAGATCGAAGCATGCACATAAATTATATTAAATAACTCGATATGGTTTTCGTTTGAAAAGCCCTGCTTACTTTAGCGTAAGCAGGGCTTAACGTGTTTTATGATTCTCCACTACCGCTAAATGATAAAAAACAGGAGATGCGAAAAAATTCTAGTTGCTTGTAAAATTTTCACCAATTTTTCTTTTAAGAATGATAGTTTGGGAAGTATTAAGGAATAAACCCATAAATCGTATAGCTGCAATTAAAAGCACAAAGCTGCGTGATGATGAAAATTTATCTAATGAATTATCTGGATTTTTAAATTTTTATCGGATTAAAGAAAGTTAAAATGAGTTTTAACCTGATTTTAACTTTAAGGCGCAATAATAAATAATTAACTGTTAGTGTTTTACAGAAAGTCGCACCTAAAGAGAGGGGGACGCCTAAATGATGATCGATATTCAAGTTCCAAACATCACGGTTATAGAAAAAAAGGAGCATTGGGATAAGATCGTTAACGAATTTCCTGTGAAGGATGTGTACTACACGTATGAGTATTGCCAATGGGATGCGGAAAAAGAGAATGGACAGGCAAAACTGGTTGTTTTTGAAAATCATTTTGGTCGAGTTCTGTATCCATTTATCTTGCGGAAAATTGACGCATACACAACACAGCCAGTTTACGACATGACCACGCCTTATGGTTATGGGGGGCCATTGATTGCTGGAGATAAACAAGTTCTTGAAGAGTTCATTCCATTGTTTCGCGAGTATTGTGCAAAAGCGAATATTGTTTCAGAAATTATCAGGCTCCATCCTCTTTTAAAAAATGCAGATTACCTTGCAGACTACTGCAAATTGAATTATATCCGTCAAACGACAGCTGTCGATTTGTCCGGTGACTTAGCCCATATTCAACAACAATACAGCCGAATGACGAAACGCAATATAAAAAAGGCAGTATCAAATAATCTGCATTGTAAAAAGGTTGAAAAAAACGATGAGAATATTGAAATTTTCAGAGGCCTGTACAACGCGACGATGAAGCGTAAACAAGCGGCTGAAAGTTATTATTATAGTTTTTCATCGATTCAGCAACAACTTGTTGAAACGCCCATTTCCCAATCGCATCTATTATTTGTTTATTTAGATGAACAAGTCGTAGCGGCGGCCATTCTTTATAGCACCTCAAATTTTGCCCATTACCATTTAGGAGCTTCGGATCAAGCGTATTTACTATTGCGACCGAATAATTTGCTCTTCAATTTTATGGTGGAATTGGCCAAAGAATTAGATTGCGGCGTCTTGCATTTGGGCGGCGGGTACGAAGAAAGTGATAGTTTGTTCAAATACAAAACGTCTTTTACCGGAAACAATAATTACGATTATTATTTAGGCACTAATATTTACAATCCGGAAATTTACGCCGAATTGGTGGAAATGGCTGCGAGCCGATCTCATTTAACAGAAAGTTATTTCCCGCTCTACCGAAGCTTATAAAGTGGACGAAAGCTTTGCCCAAACTTGAGAAGAGGTGTTGTAGATGAACATTCGAGGTAAAAAAGTAACGCTGCGGGCTTTGGAACGCTCCGACATGGAAAGTTTGAGAAGTTTTCACAATGATCCAGATATCGGACCGTTGCTTGGAGGTTGGTCTCACCCCATTTCATCAGACCAGCAAAACAAATGGTATGACAGTTTAGCGTTTGACGGCCAACATTTGCGTTTTGCGATTGAAACGGAAATGGATGGGTTTATCGGCATATCCACAATAACCAATATCGACCTTAAAAACCGTTCAGCTTACCACGGCATCATTATCGGCAAAAAGAACATGCAAGGACATGGTTATGGACGCGATACGGTCATGACGACGATGAAATACGCATTTGAAGAATTGCAATTGCATCGTTTGGATGGTGATATTGTGGAGCATAATATTCCGTCCTATAACCTTTACGTCCAAAAATGCGGCTGGCGGGAGGAAGGGCGAGTGCGTGAACATGCCTTCCGCAACAACCGCTTTTACGACCGGATTATTGTGGGCATCTTGAAACGGGAGTATGAAGAATTATGTGAACAAAATCAGTACTGGGCCGGTGAAAAAGCAGAACAACCAATCAATGGCTAAGCGGCTTGCTGCTGCTGAAAGGATGGAGAGACATTCATGGCTGGAAAATTAGAGGGGAAAGTAGCTGTTATTACGGGTGCAGCAGGCGCCCTTGGAAGAAATACCGCAGAACTGTTGCTGCAAGAAGGTGCGAAAGTTGCGTTGGTCGACATCAATGAAAACGCACTTGCTGCGGTTGTTGAAAGCTTGAAAGCGAAAGGCGATGTGCTCGGTTTGGTATCGAATTTGAGCGACGAAACGCAAGTGGCTAATTATGTCGATCAAGTGATACAGCAATGGGGAAGAATCGATGTCTTTTTAAACAACGCCGGCATTATTGGGAAAATTGCTCCGCTGATCGATCAGACCATCGAAGATTTTGAAGCCATCATCAATATTAATGTGCGCGGCGTCTTTTTAGGTCTGAAGCATGTTCTGCCTATCATGAGCGCTCAAAAAAGCGGTAGTATCATTAACACATCTTCTGTCTCTGGTCTGATGGGAAGCAGCGGCAATTCATTGTATTCAGCTTCGAAGCATGCGGTTGTCGGACTGACGAAAACGGCAGCGCTTGAAGTGGCAAGAGATTCGGTCCGCGTCAATTCCATTCACCCTGCGCCTTTGGATTCCGATATGATGAAGACGATTGAAGAATCGTTAAACGTAGAAAATCCAGACGCCGTCAGAAAAAATATCTCATCGCGTATTCCGCTAGGTCGATACGGCAATATGCAAGAAGTGGCAAAGCTGGTCCTGTTTCTAGCGAGTGATGATTCGGAGTTCATCACAGGTGGCCAATACAGAATTGACGGCGGAATGGGCGCGCGTTGAAACTGAGTAAATAAAAAATGCAGGAGCTCCGATGATGCGGAGTTCCTGCATTTTTTGATTATTGTGCTTGTGTTTTTTCAGATTCTTTCAAGTCGACATCAACTGCTGTGACGTAATAACGTTTGTTTTCGTCTGATTCGATATTCACATTCTTGCGGTCAAACAGCGAAACGGTTGCAATTTTTTCGATTTCGCCAGTTTCAATATTTTCCTCGTAGACGCGGTAGCCGATAATAGCATCGTCGCGCACAGCGTGCCAAGAAAGGCTGAACGAAGTCGCTTCAACATTCGTAGGTGCTTCAGGCGCTTTTTGAGAAACTGCAGAATCGGAGATCAGTTCAGCTGTTACCACGAGTCGTTCTTCATGTGACCCGATTGATCGGTTATAGTCGCCCGTACATGTAATCAAATTGATCATGCGATCGTTTGACGGACCGAAAATTTCTTCAATCGGTGCTTCGTCGGTTTCGTAGCTTACTTTTTCTTTTATTTTAAATACCATTTCGCGGCCATCGGCATCTGTAACCGTAACCGTTTCACCGATTTTCACATTTTCCAATTCGTAGAAAACAGCTGGTCCAGTCAAGCTGTCAACATGTCCAGCAAGGACGGAATGGCCTTTTGAGCCGGTTTTATAACCGGGCTCAAACCAGCCAACTTGATCGACGTCTTCAGGCACACCCATTTCGCCGTTCTCTAAAATACCTGTCGGTTCAATGGCTGTATCGACGCCAATCGAAGGTATTTCAATGCGGGCAGGCGTCATGCCGCGTATGCTTTCCTGACGTTCGCGCTGCAGTTTCTGCAGTTTCTCACGCTGTGCAGGAAAAATAGGGAATTCGGCAATCTTATCCGTTATTTCAGCCGAAACCGTTTGCGTCTCAGCCGCAATCTCAGAAGAAGATTCGGTTTCAATTATTTTCGTGTTATCCGTGTTATCGTCGAAAGGTTTCATAACAAAGAACAAGATTGCTGATAAAAGCAATGCAATGCCCATTGGGGCGTAGGTCTTCATCTGATCATCCTCCTTTTCTTTAGGGCAGGAAAGGGCTTATGCCCTTCCTCGAGTGTTATGATTGTTTCGCTCGTTGACGATACGTGATAGTTCCAGCTGCAGCCATTAATAGCAAGCTTGATACTACCCATAACATCATCGTATTGGATTCGGTTGAGGCACCGCCAAATCCGGTTTTCGGCATTTTTTCAGGTGTTGCATTTTGGAATTCTTCCGGGAATTGATCGACAATCGCAGCACTTAAGCCGTTGCCGATATCAAACATAATCGCATAGCCTTCACGATAGCTAGTATAAGATACTTCGTAGTCTTCAGCTACATATTGATCAAATGTCTTGATTACAGAGTTTTCATGCGCTGTGACGCCAGCAATTGTGTCATCCAGAGGCATGCGGTCTTCAGTTGCTTTACTAAGGAATGTGCCAAGGTTTGTTGCAAAATCGTCAGTCAATGCTTGAGTCGCTTCATCAATTGCTTGTTGGTTGTCAGCTGCAGTTGCACTGGATAAATCTCCTTGTACGGAAATGTGTTCATTGTTCCAAATTTGTGCAAACTCGGTTCCAGCTTCTTCTCCGTAAAAAGAAGCAATGGCTGCACGGAATTCTTCTGTGTTTTGATCTTGCGCCCAATCGGCGAAATCAAAGTCAGCTGATCCGTTAAAGCCTTTTGTTAAACTTAGCTGTGCTAATGCAAAATGTTCAGCAGCGATGCGGTTAACAGTAGACCGGAAGTCGCCGGCTGCTGTGTTCGGATCTGTGAATTGGTCCGGGAATTGAGTCGAAATTGCCCCGCTAATCGCACTGCCTGCACCGAAAATTTGTTTGAAGCCTTCAAGGTAAGTGGTGTAAGACTCTACATATTCACCCGCTACATATAAATCAAATGTGTTTTGAACAAAATCTTCATGTTCGCGAAGTGCGTTTGTTGCGCCTTCTTCAGGTAAATTACCTTCTGTAGCAGTGGCAAGGAAGGCCCCCATATCATCTACGAACGATTGGATTTGTTCCAATGCTTCTTGCTTCATCGCTTCGTCGTCGTCTTTAACAGCGAGCGCGTACTCTGTTGTGCCTACATTGTGTTCAGCGAAAATTTCTTCGAATGCTGCGCCGCCTTCTTCTCCATAAACAGAAGCGATGACCGGTTCCATAGCTGCAGCATTTTCATCTAGTGCAGCGGCTGCCGCTTCGGCACCTTTGTCACCCTCATAGGTTTTCATCATTGAATCGACTGCCAGCGCGTAATGCTCGGATAATAAGGAATCCAATGTTGTCCGCAATTCAACGCCTGTCGTGTCAGTGGTTGGCATTTCGTCGGCAAAAGCCGTTCCCATACCTGGGATCAATAATGCGGCACCGAGAACCGGCGCTAATACTTTTCTCCATTTCATAAAAAAACACTCCTCTGTTTGATTTTCTTTCCTACCTAACGGAAAAAAGAAGAGAATAGATCACTTTTATATGAGAAAAGATGAGAATGTCATGAAAGCATAAATAACGGCGCCTATTATATAAAGGAAGCGATTTTTTGATAGCGGAAAAGTGATCTAAATCGAGGGTTTGAACGTTTGGTATATAGAATTCTAAAAGAGTTCACGCTTCGATTTTTAGTTTTTTAAGTTCAACAATGCATCTGCAGCAGGCATTGTAGTATGCTTAAAGAACGAAATATGAAAAAAGGGGTACGTGGATGGAGAATCGCTCAGACTTTATGCTTTATAAGCAGATCCAAGACAAGGATAAAGACGCACTTGAACAATTGTACGACCGCTACGAGAAAATCCTTTTCTCATTTTTATTGAAAATGACGGAAGACCGCACATTGGCTGAAGAAGCCATGCAGGAAGTTTTCATTAAAATTTGGCGGGGTACCGGGGAATACGATGAAAGCAAAGGGAAATTCACTTCGTGGTTGTTTACGATGTCGCGAAATTCCGCAATAGATTTGATACGAAAACGCAAAAAGCCGACGGTGTCGCTTGATGAAATTGTCAATATGTCGGATGGAGATTCTTCTGTAGAATCAAAGGCCGAATGGCAGGAACAAAAAGATCAAATTCAAACTGCGGTCGAACGGCTTTCGATCGAACAACAGGAAATGATTCAGCTCTTCTACTTTAAGGGGCATACCCATGAGACGATTGCAGACATTTGTAATTTGCCGCTGGGTACAGTGAAAAGCAGGATCAGGTTAGCGCTAGGAAAATTGAAAAAATCATTGCAAAGTGTGCAGGAAGGGGGAGCCTTAGATGAATGAGATGAACTGTGACCACGTAATCGATTATTTGAACGGGACACTTACTGCAGAAGAAATGGAAGAATTTCAGCTACATTTGAACAATTGTGAAGAATGCCGAGAGCTAGTGGAAGCGGTAGGCGAACTCCCTTACCTGGCTGAAGCAACAGAACCGCCGGCAGGCATGAAAGCGCGCATCTTGGCAAATGTCTTTGACGACAGCCAACAAGAAGCGGAACCGATTAAAAAACAAGAACCAACCATAGAAGCTCAACAGACGACGTCGAAACAAGAGTCGAAAGTGGTGCCGATGGTGAAACCGCCTAAACAGCAAACGTGGTGGCGGCCGATGATTGCAGCTGTTTTGCTGCTGTCGCTGCTAGGCAATGCTTACGCATTCATGAAATTGTCAGATGAAGGTGGAGGCGGCGGCCAGACAGAATCCGCATTCCAATCGATTGATCTACAAGCGAGTGAAGGTTTTGGCGGAAACGCGAAAGCGGCGCTGGTTCGTGATGGTGAGTCTTTGGAAGTGGTCGTACAAGCAGATCAATTGCAAGAGCTAACCGGCACTGAGGTTTATCAAATCTGGCTATTGAAAGACGGCAAGCCGATTCCTGCAGGTGCATTTGAAACCGACGCAGACGGCAAAGGCGCAGCTTATTATCAACTGGCTGCGAATACAGAGGAATGGGATACAATTGCGATCACACTTGAACCGGAAGCTGGCAACGAATTGCCAGAAGGTGAAATTGTGCTAAGCGCGGGCATATAGTATAAAATGAACAAGGAAGGTTCTCGATTTAAAAAGAGCCTTTCTTGTTTTTTTGCGTTGAAATACATATTAAAACCATACATGTTATTTGTGCCACCAATCCTTTACAGACTCGAGAGTGATGGCTTATTTTTGCTGCTAACCGTTTGATCTATATATCCATTCTATCCAGCACCCTATTCTACTTGACGATCGCCATCGATGAGCGTTTGAGCTTGGCGAATTTTAACGCGCCTGCGTTGCTGATGGTGTATCTTATTCTTGAAATCACGAGTATCTTTATTGCCTTTAGCATTGCGGTTCAAGGGTGGCTTTTTACCCGTATCGGCGATAATTACAAGCACCTTATCTTCTCCAGTTTGTTTTTTGGAGTGGGTGTTTTTGAAATTTTTCACATTTTGACCATCCCCGGCATGCCGGGTTACGAAATGGTGGAGCATTCAGTGAACGGCTGGTTTTGGGCGATTGCCCGACTTACAGAAGTCGTTTTGTTTATCATCTTGATCGTGGAATTGGATTCGCCGCTTAAACTTAGAAGCTTGAAATCGATGGCAGCGGTGTTGACGGTGTTTTATGTGGCGTCGATTTCCATTTTTATTTTTGTGCTGCAAACTGAACTGCCACTGCTTGTAATCGGTGATCAAACGACAGTATTATTCGATTTTGGAATGGGGTTTTTAACCATTGTCCATCTAGGTATTCTATTCTATTTGCTTGCGCTTAAGAAAAGCGGGGAAACACAGTCTGTGGGAATTGGTTACATCATTCCGGCGTCCATTTTCCTGTTGTTTTCGACATTTGTCTATACGTTCGCCCCCATTACTGACTGGAGTGCAATAATCGCGCATGTTTTTAATCTAGTCGGATACGGATTTTTATTTGTGCTGATTTTTGTGCGCTACGGGGAACGGCCTTTTAAAGAAGTTGAGGAAATTTCAAATACGTATGAACGGTTTTTGAATTCTGTTGGTGAAGGAATATACGGCATTGATTCTCAAGACGTCATTACGTTTATCAATGATTCAGCGTTGGAGATGCTCGGTTTCCGACGCGACGAATTGGTGGGAAGAGCCAGCCACCCCATCATTCATCACACGAAAACAGATGGCAGTCCGTACTTTATGGAAGAATGTCCAATTTGTTTAGCGGTTGAAATGAACGACTATTCGTTTGTGACAGATGAAGTGTTTTGGCGTAAAGACGGCACAAGTTTTCCAGTGGAATACTTTACACAACCGCTTGTCAGCAACGAAACAGTCGGCACAATGGTCACGTTCAAAGACATCACCGAAAGTGAAAAACTGAAGCGATTGGAAATTCAGCATCAAAACATTCAACACGAAGTGGCGCTTGCCGTCACTGTGCAAGAAGCGTTATTGAAGTCCATGAATACAGTGCCAATGGCTTTTGATACGGGTGTTGTCAGCATTCCATTCAAAGAGTTGAATG
The DNA here is from genome assembly GCA_041553775.1 of Planococcus sp. (in: firmicutes). GTDB lineage: Bacteria > Bacillota > Bacilli > Bacillales_A > Planococcaceae > Planococcus. Next base: position 27,132 of record JBFEIJ010000005.1, on the reverse strand, counting down.
GCGATTTTTATACACTCGTACCCGACGAAGAAGGCGTTTTCGTATCAATCGCCGATGTGAGCGGAAAAGGAATTCCAGCGGCCATTCAGATGACGATGATGAAATTTGCGATGGATCAAAAAGAATCCCCGCAAACCGTATTGACGCAGATCAATAAATTCTCGGCGCATTATATGGAGCAGGCAAGCTTTATCACCATGTTTTGCAGTTACATCGATTTGGAGACAAAAACACTGCATTACGCTTCTGGCGGGCATGAGCCGGTTCTTGTTTATCAGCCGGCATCGCAGCGATTCCGTGAACTTAATCCGACGGGGCCGGTCCTTGGCATCGCTGAGTCGTTGACATTCACGTCAAATTCGATACGGCTCGCCGAAGGAGACTTGGTTGTGCTCTTTACGGATGGCTTGATCGAAAGGAAAAAGCATACGGAAGATACGAATCTATTATTGCGTGAAGCAATCCTGCAGGCAGATTTATCGCTAGATGCCAACACTTTGGCGCAGGAGATTTTCGCAAGGGTCAACGCGCTAGAACCACATGCGATAGAAGATGATCAGACGTTGATCATTTTGAAAATTTAGGGGGATATATAAATGACTTATGCAATAGAAGATATTCTGTTGAATTTTTTTCTGATTTTGACCCCGCTTTACTTTTTCCAGTTTATTTTGTCGAATTACTCGAAACTGCATTCCAAGTTCTACCTGGGCACGATCCTCGGATTTTCGGCGATTTTGTGCATGATGTTTCCCATCGTTTCGGGCGAAGGTTTTAGAGTAGACCTGCGCTGGATTGCGCTCTTGGTATCACTGCTTTATGGCGGACTATTAAGCGGCGGCATTACAGCAACGATGGCGGTCATCTATAGATTTACATTGGGTGGTTTATTAGGGTCGCTTAGCGCAGCCGTAGCAACGGTACTTATCTTTTTATTGTTTTATTTTTTGCGCAGGTATTTCATCCAGCAGCCTTTTCCGAATAAACTCAAAAGAGGGGTCGGTTTCAGTGTTCTCACTTGGCTGATCGTAGTCACTGTCTATAGCACTTATTTTTCTGTAACAGGCGCATCCGATTGGCTCTGGCAAAACGGTGCCTCACTGTTTGGTGCTATGCTGATTCTATATGTGCTATCGACCGGTTTATATATCTATTTCTCGGAAACAATTCGATTCTATTCGGAATTGAAAGATCAGGCATTGAAATCGGAAAAGCTGAATTACGTCACTGAAATCAATGAATTGCTATCTCTAGAGTTGGCTCAGGGGCTGGATAAATCCGTTAATCACTTGGAACCGCTTGTTGCTTCAGAGGATCCTGGCGTCAGAGGACATTCGCGAGCGGCTGTGCTGGAAATCAGCAAGTTAAAAGCTTCTGTTTCCCAGCATTTCACGAGTGCAGAAAGAGAAAAATCACTGGACATCATTTCCTTGGAGGAAGTCATGGGAGACGTGCTGACTACTTTGCATCCATATATTGAACAAAAAGGCATCAAAGCGGATTTTGATATCGATCCACAATTGATGCTGAAAAAAGACATTATGCGCGTTCAACAGATTTTGTTGAACGTTACAAAAAATGCAATCGATGCAACATCACGCGGCGGGAGTGTTCATGTTGCGACTTTGATGAAACGGCATCATTTATTAATCTATATTGAAGATACGGGAATCGGGATTGCGCCTGAACAGCTTGCTTCTCTACTTGATTTCAATAGCGATGCAAAAAACACCATTATTGGTCGGGGGCTTAAAGTCACCCAACAATTGATTCGCGAAATGGATGGAGCCATCTCTTTCTCAAGTGAAGTTGGAAAAGGGACGACGGTTACATTAAAGCTGCCTTCCCAAATTATTAGCAGATAGCTATCTATAAAGACCGTTCTAAAGAAGGCTTAATGGCCGTTTGGAACGGTTTTTTGTATGTAGGGAGGTTCTATGCAGATGTGAACAAAATATGCACTGGCTACTATTAATTTAATCTAACGAACGTTATGATATTAGGTATTGGTTTTTTAATGAAATTAGACTCAAATTTAAAAGTAATATTATCGGAGGTTCACATGAAACGCTTTAACAGTCTTCAAACCCGGCTATCGCTTACGTTTGCCGCTATTGCTTTTACGCTGGTTCTTATTTTAAGTGTAGTGATCGGCTACAAGTCTATTCACCAAGTCCAAATGGAAATTGGTAATTCACTTGGTGAAGTGGCCTATCTTGTGAGCAATAATTTGGATCAATATATGTGGGCGCGCTACGGTGAAACGAATATCATCAGCGAACTTGATGAACTTAAGAGTTCGAATAGTAAAGACAAGATACAGGCACGGCTCGATGGCTTGAAATCAACTTTCCCAGCATTTGCTTGGATTGGTTTTACAGATGAAAACGGCGTTGTTCTGGCAGCAACTGATGATGTTCTTAGCGGAGCGGATATTTCCGAAAGGCCGGTTTATGCTAATTCGGTGGAAAAGAAATATGTAGGAGACGTTCATGAAGCTGTTCTGTTAGCTAATCTCTTGCCGAATCCTTCTGGAGAAGATATGAAGTTTGTTGATATCGGAACGCCTGTGAAAAACGAAGAAGGCACATTTATCGGTGTGTTGGCTGCGCATTTGAGTTGGGAATGGGTCAAGGAAGTGAAGAAGTCGACAGAAGAGCATTTGGAAAAAAGAGAAGACATCGAATTTTTTGTGATCAGCAAAGAAAACAACGATGTGTTGCTCGGACCGGATGAATTATTGGGCGCATCGCTCAATTTGGAGAGCATCGAGTTGGCTAGACAAGATGGCAATGGCTGGACACGTGAAACGTGGGACGATGGAGAAGAATATTTGACGGGGTACGTGGCGGCGGATGGTTACCAGGATTATCCTGGATTAGGCTGGACAATTTTAGTCAGGCAGCCGATTGAAGTGGCTTATGCCCCGGCAATGGAGTTGTTCCGCTATTTTCTTCTAGCAGGTGTTGTTCTCATTGTTACATTTGCAGGAATTGGCTGGGTGGCTGCAGGGAGAATTTCTTCGCCACTTCAAAAAATTTCCGAAGTAGCTGATCAGTTGAGTGAGGGAAAGGCAGTCGAAATCCCACCTTATAAAGGAATGAAAGAAATCGAAATGCTGTCAGAATCATTGAGAAACTTGCTTGCCAATTTGTTTTGGACGGAAAATGCACTTGAACACATGAAAGAAGCAGCGGCTACCGATCATTTGACCGGATTGCCGAATCGCAGCGGACTGAACTTATATATGAGCAAAGCTACGAATGATTCCGATGAATTAACGATCCTATTTTTGGATTTGGACGGCTTTAAAGAAGTGAACGATACGCTTGGTCATCACGCGGGAGACGAACTGCTGAAACAAGTTGCTGTCAGGCTGAAAGAAAGCAGCCGATCGGGATGTTTTGTTTCCAGGGTGGGCGGGGATGAATTTATCCTTGTGCTATCTCCGGAAGCCAATAAAGACAAAGTGGGAATTGGAGAAGGCATCATTTCTTGTATCAATGCTCCTTACATGGTGGAAGGCGAGCTCATTAACATTGGCTGCAGCATCGGCGGAGCAGTTTGGCGAACAGGGGACAACATCAGTGAAGTCATCCAGTGTGCGGATGAAGTGCTTTATGATGCTAAGCGTTCGGGGAAAAATCGTCTCTATTTCTATGAACAGCAAACGCTTGTCTAACGAAAAAACGGCGCTCCTCTTTGAGGGCGTCGTTTTATTCGCTTATTCGTGGACTGGAACAGCTTCTGGTTGATAACGGACCAGCGTCATGTCGCGGTTTTCCAAAGAGGTAATTGTTAATGTGTTGTAAATGGCATCGATGGTCTTGTGCAATTCATCGAGGGAATGTGCAACAATGTTGAAACGTCCGAAAACTGGTGAATAAGAACCGGTATGATGAATCACGTCACCTTCATGCTTGCAGCGGACAAAAGACAGCACTTGGGGCATCGCCATTACTTCTTCGAGTCCACTTACTTTAGCGATGGTGCCGTTGTCCAATAAGATAGGCAAATTGCAAGAGGGCTTAGGGATATAACTATTATCAAAAGCCGAAATATCGTATTTGGCAAGAGGCTTGCCGAGTGCGTGGTCGAGCATCATCTCCAATAAATTGATGCCGGTTTGTTTTTCGACAATCGTGTAATGTTGGGAACCGCTGATGCGAAACCCCATTTCATAGATGAAAAAATCGCCCTTATCGTAAAGGGCTTGAATCATCAACACGCCGTTTTGAATGCCCATGCCTTTTAACATGCCCCGAATTGGCGAATCCACGTGTTGAAGATAACGTTCTTTGTGCATCGAAGGAAAAGCTACTGCGATTGGCAACGGGGGTAAGTCTTTAAATTGCTGATGGACGTGCCGGTCTGTAACGGCTGACAAATAAACCTCGCCATTTTGAACAGTATAATACATCATAATGCCATAGGGTGTATCGATAAACCGTTCGACGATGGCATTGCCGGACTTGGAGCAATTGAGTGCTTTCTCGAAACCTGCTTTCAGCTCATCAGGGCTATAACAAATGGTGATGCCTTGGCTAGCATAGCTGTCGACGGGTTTAATGATCACTGGAAATGTAAGTTTGGCGATGTCTTCGTCCAAGAGATTAACATCAATTTCATATTCTTCCGAAACCGGCACGCCGAACTTTCGACAATGTGCTTTAAATTGATCTTTATTCGAACATATTTCCAGCTGTTCCTTCGTCGCGTAATAAGGGAGGCCTAATTTCTCGCACAAAGCCAAGGCATTCCAAGTGTTCAAGTCGTCAAAGCCGTTAAAAACACCGTCGATTTGTTCCTGTTTTGCCATTTCGGCAAGTTGATCAATGTCCGCTGTGCTAATGTCATAGTATTTATCCGCCACTTTTTTGGCTGGAGAACCGGGAACATTGCCTGTGACAATTGTGTAATAGCCCATTTTCTTCGCGGTTTCCACTACATTGACCATATGTGCAATACCGCTTAGAATCAATAATTTCTTTTGATTCGCAGGATTCATACAACCACCTCCTTCATGATAACAGCTAATTGAGGGTTAATATTGTCTTATGTAAAAATTGCTAAACAATTATACGACGTCATTATTCCCAATTTTAGTTAATATAAAATTATCAATGAAAAAGCAAATTGTCAATAAATAATCTGAATTATCAATTATTTAAGTTAATTGTTTTATTCTGTACATAGTGTTGTGCAATTTCAAGAAACTGGAATAGACGTGATAAACTAATGGAAAATGCGAATCTTTAGGAGGAAAATAATGATGGAAACAACAATCGATAAATTGAAAAACTACATAAACGGTGAATGGGTCGAAGCAAGAACAACTGTCTATGAAGATGTGCCAAATCCGGCGACGGGAGAAACCTTGGCGCAAGTGCCGCTTTCGACATTGGACGATGTTGATGATGCGGTCAATGCGGCAGCTATTGCCTATAAATTATGGAGCAAAACAGCCGTGCCCCGGCGTGCGCGTATTCTCTTCAAGTATCAGCAATTATTAGTCGAGCATTGGGATGAGCTGGCTGAATTGATCACAAGGGAAAACGGCAAGAGTTTCACTGAGGCAAAAGGGGAAGTGCAGCGCGGGATTGAATGTGTGGAGTATGCTGCTGGCGCACCAAGTTTGATGATGGGCAAGCAATTGCCTGATATCGCAACAGGTATTGAATCCGGCATGTACCGGTACCCGGTCGGCGTTGTGGGGGGCATCACGCCTTTCAATTTTCCGATGATGGTCCCATGCTGGATGTTTCCATTAGCGATTGCGCTTGGCAATACATTTGTATTGAAGCCATCTGAGAAAACACCTATGCTCGCGAACCGCTTAGCTGAATTATTTGAAGAAGCCGGATTGCCAAAAGGCGTTTTCAATATCGTCCATGGCGGCCGCGAAGTCGTCAATAGCATATTGGAGCACCCAGGCATCCCGGCCATTTCCTTTGTCGGTTCACAGCCTGTCGCGGAATATGTCTATAAAACAGGAACAAATCATGGCAAACGTGTGCAAGCTTTGGCCGGTGCGAAAAATCATTCCATCGTTCTGCCGGACGCACAGCTTGATACGGCGGTAAAAGAAATTGTAGCGGCTGCATACGGTTCGGCCGGCGAGCGCTGTATGGCCTGTGCCGTCGTTATTGCAGTTGGAAAAGTAGCGGATAAATTGGTTGAAAAATTGATGGATGCGGCGGAAAATATGACAGTCGGCAACGGCATGGACGAAGGAGTCTTCCTCGGCCCGGTTATTCGTGACGAGCATAAGACGAAAACGGAAAAATATATTGAAATTGGTGAACAGGAAGGTGCTCTTTTATTGCGTGATGGACGTGAAGACGCGTGCATGAAAGAAGACGGATATTTTATCGGCCCGACGATTTTCGATCATGTGTCGACAAATATGCGCATTTGGAAAGAAGAAATTTTTGCGCCAGTATTGTCCATTGTCCGTGTGGCTACGCTAGAAGAAGCAATTGAGCTGACCAATCAATCCGATTTTGGCAACGGTGCATGTCTCTTTACGGAGAGCGGACGAAATGTTCGCTATTTCCGTGAAAACATTGAAGTTGGTATGCTTGGCGTCAATTTGGGTGTGCCTGCACCGATGGCCTTTTTTCCGTTTTCCGGTTGGAAAAACTCATTTTATGGAGATCTTCACGCCAATGGTTCAGACGGCGTTGAATTTTACACAAGACGAAAAATGCTGACAGCCCGTTGGAATTGAAAACCCCCAAAAAAGCTAACAACCTACTACAATTCATAATATCCAGCTTTTTAATACAATAAAATCTAAGTGAAGAATCTACGTATTTGGAGAAGCGTTTGCTCGACTCCTGTGGGTTTAGCGGGTTTGAGAGACCCCGGAGTTCGCATAAGCGAACGAGGAGGCTCGATTCCCGCCCCACGGAAAGCGAGCGATAAGCTTCGGAAAATACGGATTTTCATACTTTCTCGACAGCCTAAAAGCCCTCGGAATAAAAATTCCGAGGGCTTTTCAGATAGAAAATGCTAAAACTGTTTTTGGGAAAGTGCTGTGAAACGACTTCTATTTAAGAATCTTAAACTAACTTATCGTTGGCCATTAAAAACGGTCTCGATCTTTGTCTATCATCATTTGGTCTTCGCGAGAGCCTAAGTTCGGTTCATCATTTGCAATTGCATGATGGGTGTTTTCGGCTGTGAAATCTTGACGAGCAGCGGTAGTGCCTCGTTTTTCATGGAACGCATTATAAGAATCGTTAAAATCGCTGTCGACATATACTAATAATTTCCCGTCTTCAAGATATTGGCGATATTGTTCTGCGTCTCTGCCGTCCAGGTTCATGTTATTGAACGCATCGCCTGAAGCCTCTTCGCCAGCCAATAAATTAATGAATTTCGCCATAAATCCTTCCTCTTTTGAATCTCCATTTCCTGAGGAAGAATCTGTATCGATATGCACATGGGTTTGACGTTCAACCATGGAAACTTGGTCTTGGTTTTGCGCAACCACATAAATATCGTCGGCGCTGTAACCTTGAGACTTCAATTCTGTAATTTTGCTTAACACTTCTGCTTGGATATCAAATGCACCAATCAATTTGTTTTCTCTTTTTTCCATGTTGGATTCCTCCTAAGTTTTTCACTTGAATGAAAAATCTGAAATTAGACGTAGAGATACTGTACCCTTACCTTTCGGTTGTATAAACATTTATCAATCTGCAATTGTTTAAGCATTTAGAATTAGGTTAATATACCTTAAGTGAACCGTTTGTATGTATATGAAATTTTATATAATAGGATAATTGTTTCAGGCTATTTCCATTATGAATTTTGATGCTATGATGAAAGATAGCAAGGATTGTAAAAAATGGAGAATAGCCAATTCAAAAGGGGAAGTATATGTGAACCAGCAAATCATACAGCGCAATCATATAAAGCAATTCGGCAGTGGAGAAAAAACCGTAGTATTTGCTCATGGCTTCGGCTGCGATCAGCAAGTATGGCAAGGCATTACCCCAGCATTTGAAGAGCAATACCGCATTGTTCTATTCGATTATGTCGGATCAGGTAAAAGCGATAAATTGCATTATTGTTCAGAGCGTTACAATTCGTTAGACGGCTATAAGCAGGATTTACTCGAAGTTTGCGATGCCTTGCAACTAGAAAATATCCTATTTGTCGGTCATTCGGTCAGCAGCATGATTGGCATGCTCGCTTCAATAGAACGTCCGGGGCTTATGGAAAAGCTCGTTATGATTGGCCCGTCTCCTTATTATATGAACGAAGGAGATTATCGCGGCGGGTTTGAACAATCCGATATTGCAGAACTATTGGACATGATGGAGATTAATTACAAAGAATGGGCGAAGTATTTAGCACCTGTCGCTATGCAAAATGCAGATCGACCGCATTTGGCGCAGGAGTTTGAAGAAATTCTCTGCTCAAACGACCCTGTCATTGCCCGTCAATTTGCAGAAGTGACGTTCAACTCGGATGTTCGAAGCGAATTGGTCAATGTCGACGTGCCAACCTTAATTTTGCAGCCTCAATTTGATGCCATTGCGCCTCCTGAAGTCGGTCGGTATATACACACACAAATCAAAGACAGCAAGCTCGTGGTAATGGAGGCGATGGGACATAATCCGCACCTTAGCTCGCCGCAGGAAACCGCTGGCTATATTGAAGCTTTTTTAAACGAATAAGGAGTGAATGTTGTTATGGAAAAGCAATTGCAATTTGCGCCTTTGGCTTATTTGGTCATTGACCGCAGTTTTAAAGTGATTGAAATGAATGAAACGATGCGGACGCTTCTAGGGGTAAAACGTGATCCGCAACATTTTCATGAACTTTTGACAATCGCCTCCATGGCTTATTTTCAAACGTATTTTCTGCCTGCTATCACATTGCATGACAAAGTGAATGAATTGTTTTTGACCATTAAAGGTGCAGACGGTCCGGTTCCGGTTTTAATGAATGCGGTCGAACGGGGAGATCGTTTTGAATGTGCATTGATGCAGATGACAATTAGAGGCGAATACGAAAGGGAATTATTACAAGCGAAGCGCAATGCAGAACAAATCAATAAGGAAACGGAATTAGCATATAAAGAACTTCAACGATTGCTTGGTGAAGTAGAATGCAAAAAAGCTGAACTCGAAGAGCTAAATGCAAACTTGCATCAATTAGCGACAATAGATTCATTGACGGGGCTGAAAAACCGCCGCTACTTAGAACAAAAATTGGCAGACTGGCTCGTTAAAGCTGAAGCGGGTTTTCCATTATCGTTATTGGTAGTGGACATCGACTTCTTTAAAGTGGTGAACGATACACGCGGTCATCAAGTAGGAGATGCGGTGCTCCAGGAATTGGCTAGAAAACTAGTGGCTGAACTTGAAGGCGCAGAAACAATTGCGCGAATGGGCGGTGAAGAATTCATCCTTTTACTGCCAGGCTATACAGTGCAGCGTGCTGCAGAATTCGCCGAAAAAATTCGCCGGAATCTGGAACAAGGACATTGGGAACACGTCCCGATCACCGTGAGCATTGGCGTCGCACATTATCATATAGGCGATCAGGCTAAAGAATTGTTAGAACGAGCAGACAGAGCGTTATATGCTTCAAAAAATGCAGGACGCAATTGCGTCACTGTCGGCTAATATGAAAACCTTATTTCCCGGGCAATAAGCTGTATTAATTTTTTTGAAAAAGGAAAATTTTAGTATATCCTATTATGTGTGCTGACAGTATAATGAAATTCAGAGATTGACGAATGCAACTTCAGGAGGTACTACATGACAAGGGATATTATACTGCTTGGCGAAAGAGTGGCAGAAGATAAATACTTAATCGCCCAATTGATTCACGAAGAAGTTTTAAAGAATGCAGATCCAGTTGAAATTGCTAGCTATGGAGACTTGATGGAAACTGTGATGGAATTTCGCGCAGGGCTTGTCGGATTATTCGGCAAATCCATTGCCAATTTTTATGAACAGCAAAAAGCTTTTAAAGAAGTATCCGAATGGGGCCATGCGACCGGGAATTATTTTTTGCAAGAAGGCATGACACTAGACACTGCACTTGCGGAAACGCATGTATACCGCAAGCATATCGGCAAAGTCCTTAAATCGGAAGCAATGCTAAAAGGCATAGAGCTTGATGTGCTTTTCGAGGTTTTGGACTTTTTCCATGCCCTGCTTGACCACGCAGTACATTCCTATAGCTTTGCCTATATCAACTCGTATCAAAAAAATCTTGGGGATGCGCGCAAAGAATATTTGGAACTTTCTTCGCCTGTAGTGCCTGTTAATGACGAGATTGCGATTTTGCCGCTTGTTGGAGCCATCGAAGTCGATCGTGCGGAACACATTATGGAGAAAACGTTGATGTCAGCTGGTCGCTTGCGTGTATCGACGTTAATTATCGATTTATCAGGCGTGGTGAAGGTGGATGCGATGGTTGCCCAACAAATTATCAACTTGACGGAAGCCTTGAATTTGATCGGTGTACGCGCCGTCTTAACCGGTATTCGTCCAGAAATTGCACAGACGATGACGCATCTAGGCATAGATGTTGGAAAGTTGGCGCTTGGAGGCAGCTTGAAGCATGCCTTTAAGAAATTAACTGCTGAAAAAAGATAAAAAGAAACCGCTGAAGCAGCTTGCTTCAGCGGTTTCTTTTATTGTGTGGCTGCCATTTTCACGACCGGAGCCAAAGTGTCTTGTAAGGTTAGGGTTTCTTGTTCTGTCAATGGAATCATCGGAAGACGCACTCCGCCAACTGCTACACCAGACATATTCAGAGCTGTTTTTACAGGTACCGGATTCGGTGCTGCAAACAATGAATTCATGACAGGCAGTAATGTACGATGAAGCTGCGCGGCTTTTGCGTTGTCTCCCGCTTTGAAGCTCGAAACCATCTGCTGCATTTCACGGCCAATGATGTGGGACGCTACAGAAACGATACCCGTTCCGCCGATAGCAAGAAGGGGCAACGTCAATCCGTCATCCCCACTGTATAAACTGAAAGTATCTGGAGTCCGCTCAATGATTTCCGCTGCCGCATCAAGGCTGCCGCTCGCTTCTTTGATCGACACGATATTGCTGATTGCCGCTAAACGGACAATGGTGTCAACGGAAAGGTTGACGACGCTGCGTCCAGGAATGTTATAAAGCATGATTGGTAAGGCAGTAGATTCTGCAATTGCTTGAAAATGCTGGAACATGCCTTCTTGTGACGGTTTGTTGTAATATGGTGTCACTAGCATCACAGCGTCAACGCCTGCTTCTTCTGCGCCGCGCGTCAAAGTGATAGAAGCACGCGTGTTATTCGAGCCGGTTCCGGCGATAACAGGAATGCGGCCTTGCACCGTTTCAACAACGAATTTAAAAAGATCGATTTTTTCATCTGTTGATAATGTCGGTGATTCACCGGTAGTTCCGGCAACGACGAGTGCATCGCTTCCTGTTTCAATTAAATGTTCCACTAAGGCTGCAGTTGCGGGAAAATCAATATCCCCACTAGCGTTAAATGGTGTCACCATTGCTGTTACGATTTGTCCAAAGTTCATAATTACCACCCATTTCTTGTTTTTTAGTTCGTGCTATCAAAGGCTGCTGCGTTAACTAAACCTACTCTGAGGCGGCAAGCGTATCGAAAAAACAAAAAAGCAGCAACGAGGGTCTCGTTGCTGCGGCAGGATTGGCGTGTGATATGCCCAATCGATGCGTCAGATAGCCCCCCATATAGTTTCCTATATGACAGTCCTGCATTTGTTCAATGCAGACCCAGCAGCATCGGCTATGAGCGCCTGGCCACTTCGGCAAATCCCCCTTTCAACAGCTATCCTCGGATCTCATTATCCTCAAGCTATCTACTAATGGTTTTTGCGCCTCTATCCTCACTCCCGAAAAAGGAGCAAGAAATTATTGAATTAGCTAGACTTTACCAAATTTCTGCATTTATTGCAAGTGTGCAACGCTTTAATATACACGAATCGAGGAGAAAAACATGGATGAACGTCAATACGATCACGATTTAAACATTCGCACAGCCGGTATTCAACAAGGTTTTCATGATTCTTTGCACTATAACCGCTACGAACCAACGCCTTACGCATTGCTCGAAACGCTTTTTCAACTTCATCCGCTTTCAGAAAGCGACCGACTTGTCGATTTCGGTTCTGGGAAAGGGCGGCTTAATTTTTTTGCTCATCATTTATTCGGCGTGGCAACGACAGGCGTTGAAATGGATCAAGAGCTGCATCAAACAGCTTGCGCAAACTTGGAATCGTATGTTCAAAAGCGACCGTCGGCGAAAGGGCAGATCCGATTTGTCTGCACGTTGGCTGAGCAATACCGAATTGATTCGCGCGAAAATAAATTCTATTTCTTCAATCCATTTTCTCTTCAAATTTTCATCACCGTTGTGAATAATATTTTAAAGTCCATCGAGCGTTCGCCGCGACCGATTGAATTGGTGATATTTTTTCCGTCGCAGGAATACATTAGTCATTTGGAGCACAATACGGTGTTTGAACAATTTCGGGAAATTGAATTGCCTGGAGTAGAAGGCGATTTGCGGGAACGATTTTTAATTTACCGTCTTGCCTAGAGTGGATTAAACGTTAGGCTGAATGGGGTATAGCCTATTAAAAGCAATTAGCGAGGAGAGAATATAGATGAAATGGAAAGGCAGAGCAGGCAGTGGCAATGTTGAAGATAGAAGAGGAAAAGGTGGAGGCGGCGCATTGATTGCTGGGGGCGGCATCGGGGGCTTGCTCATTGTGTTGCTCGTTTCCTTTCTTGGTGGTGACCCCGGCGCAATCTTAGATACGATGGGGGACGGATCGCAATCAAACGAACCTTATGTAGCGACTGAAAAAGAAGAGGAGCTGGCGAATTTCGTATCGGTCGTTCTGGCGGATACCGAACAAGTATGGAGTGAGGTCTTTGCGGAAGAAGGCCTGGAATATGTAGAACCGACGCTTGTGCTATATACCGGCAGCGTCGAATCGGCTTGCGGTACAGCTGGTGCATCGGTCGGACCGTTCTATTGTCCAGGCGACCAAAAGCTTTATATTGATTTGAGTTTTTATGATGAATTGCAAACGCAATTCCAAGCGCCAGGCGATTTCGCAATGGCTTATGTCGTCGCGCATGAAGTGGGACATCACGTGCAGAACCTGCTCGGCGTTATGGAACAAGTGCAGCCGATGCGCAGTCAGCTGAGTGAGGAAAAATACAACGAATTGCAAGTGAGGCTCGAATTGCAGGCAGATTATTACTCAGGTGTCTGGGCGCATCACGCACAGGGCATGGATTTGCTTGAAGAAGGCGATTTAGAAGAAGCTTTGACCGCGGCCAGTGCTGTGGGGGATGACACGATTCAACAACGGTCGCGCGGTTATGTCGTTCCCGAAAGTTTTACGCACGGCACTTCCGAGCAGCGCAAACGTTGGTTTTATAAAGGCTTTGAAAACGGCGACCTCCAAGGCGGCAACACATTTGATGCAAAAGGACTTTAATCGTTCTATAGTTGATATTTTTAGCAATGTGATTCATTATTGAAATAGACAGTCTTTTCGCCTTGCGCGGATTGAAATTAAGTTCTGTGAAGGAAGTAAATCGATGCATGAAGAAAATATAACACGCCTCCATATCGACGGCCGTGAATTGATTTTAATCGGTACGGCGCACGTGTCACGCCAAAGCGCGGAACAAGTCAAAGCAGTGATTGAAGCGGAACAACCGGATTCGGTGTGCATTGAGCTGGACGCACAGCGTTACCAGTCGGTGACCGATAAAAACAAATGGAAAGAAACCGATATTTTTAAAGTGATCAAGGAGAAGAAATCGAGCTTATTGCTGATGAACTTGGCCATTTCTTCGTTTCAAAACCGATTGGCTGATCAGTTCGGTATCAAGCCTGGACAAGAAATGTTGCAAGGCATTGAATCCGCCAAAGAGGTCGGTGCAGAATTGGTGCTGGCTGACCGCAATATTCAAGTTACGTTTTCTCGTATTTGGAGCAATATCGGCTTTTTAGGTAAAGCGCAGCTTTTAACTTCGGTTTTTTACAGCATTTTCAGCAGCGAAACAATTTCTGAAGAAGACCTGGAAAAGATGAAATCGCAAGATACGTTAAATGCAGTGTTGAACGATTTTACGAAATCATTTCCAAAACTGAAAACACCGCTTATCGATGAACGCGACCAATACTTGGCTCAAAAGATCAAAGACGCACCTGGCCAAAAAGTGGTAGCGGTCCTGGGTGCGGCGCACGTGCCAGGCATTACGAAAGAAATTCACCATGAACACGATTTGAAGAAATTGTCTGAAGTGCCTCCGAAATCGAATTGGCCGAAAATTCTTGGCTGGGCCATTCCGGTTTTGCTGGTCGCTCTATTAGCGATAACTTTCTATAATAATCCTGCAGCAGGGATCGACGGCACGATTAGCTGGGTGCTTTGGACGGCATCCCTTGGCGCAATTGGTGCAGCTTTGGCATTCGGCCATCCGCTCGCCATTTTGACCGCGTTTGTCGGAGGCCCTGTCGGCGCGCTTCATCCGCTGCTCGCAGCAGGCTGGTTTTCCGGTTTGATGCAGGCGTATATTCGACGTCCGAATGTTGGCGATTTTGAAACGTTGTCAAAAGACGTGTTCACCCTCAAAGGCTTTTGGGACAATAAAGTCACACGTGTCTTGCTCGTTGTTGTCCTGACGAACATCGGCACGTCTACCGGAAACATTATTGGTGGAGCAGACATTATCCGTTTGTTCTTGAAAAATATATAATCATCATAAAAAATTCGGAGCATTATACATGCCCCGAATTTTTTTCTTTATTTGAGCATTGAAAGGGTTTTAAAGCGGGTATAGAGAAGTATATATTTAAGAAACAACATTATGAAAAAGGAGGAACACATCATGGGCTTATTCCTAATGGGGATTTTGCTCTGGTCGCTGGTCATTGCATCGGTCGTGTTGTTCGTCTACGGATTATGGAAACGCTCATGGAAAGCGCTTATGTGGAGCGGCATCGCCTTGATTTTACCGATGGGGCTCATCGCTTTCGACGGCAGTGGAAGCATTTGGTTCAAATTGAGCATCGTGCCGCCACTCTTGATTTTTGCCGCTGCTTACTTCATGAAGCATAAAAAAGCTCAACATTTACATTAGACTTAAAGGACCGGAGAGATCCGGTCCTCTTTTTTATAAATATTGGAAGCTTTCTTGGTTATTGTTATATAATTGTTATACAATAATTGCATGGATGAATGATATATACATAATTGAATGAAAAAAAGCGTGTAACAGTTTGCTCGGGCGCATTAATTCATCGCATGAATATTAAGGAGGCGCATTATGAAGTACTTATTGGATCGCAGCAAATTATTCATATTCTTAATTTTTATATTAACCGTAGTAGGCGCCTATGTCTTTATCACATTGCCACAACGTGAAATTCCAGAAACGCCGCCTAATCTGGTATTGGTGTCGACAATTCTGCCGGGGGCCGGTCCGGAAGAAATCGAAACGGCCATCACCAATCCGATTGAACAGGAATTGCAGAAAGTGGACGGCATTTCGTCGATGCAATCGGTATCTGCGAATTCGGCTTCGATTATTACCGTGCAACTGGAAGACGGGTTTGACCCGAATGCATTGGTGACGGAAATGCAGCAGCAAGTGCAGCGTGCAACTGGCAGTTTTCCGGATCAAGCGCAGCAACCGACTGTTCAAAAATTGGATCTGACATTCCCTCTCGTATCGTATATGTTCTACGGTGATGAAGAAGAGCTGCGCAATATGGAGCAGGCGTTGGCTGATTTGTCTGTAGAAGTGGAAGCGGTGAACGGTGTAGCCGGAACTGCCGTTAAAGGCTTGAACAGCCAACAAGTTCTCATAGAACTAGAGGCAGCTCAGTTAGCTGCGAACGGATTGCAGCCGTTTGAAGTGCTGCAATCGCTTCAACAAGCCAATCAACCGCTATCGCTCGGCACCCATGACAATGGCAATGAGCGCGTAGTGTTGACGGTGCAGCAAGAACAAGGCATTGAAAAATTGAAAAAACTGCAAGTTGGTTCAGCTGCAGTGCCGCTTGAAGACATCGCTGTCATTGAAAAGGTGGATGGCGAAACGACGGATATTGTAACGTTTGAAGGCGAGCGCGCTATTTCGTATACGGTGTTTCTTCAAGCGGGGCAAGATGTCCCAGGCGTAGATGAAAAAGTTTCCGAAGTGATGAACACGTTTACTGAAGACTTGCCGAATGGTGTTCAAGCAGAACGCTATGAATCGCAAGCTGAAAATGTTAACTCGATTTTTGAAGGACTCTATATCTCTTTACTC
This sequence comes from Planococcus sp. (in: firmicutes), assembly GCA_041553775.1. Lineage (GTDB taxonomy): Bacteria > Bacillota > Bacilli > Bacillales_A > Planococcaceae > Planococcus. The sequence continues at coordinate 10,795 of JBFEIJ010000005.1, read as the reverse complement.
ATTGCCGTGCTTGCAGTTTTAATCGTGACAACGGCGGGCCTTACTTTATTTGGGGCATTTGCAGTCGCTGTGACCGTTCTGACATCGGTTTTAATCGGCATGATCCCGATTCCATCAATGGGCGTCGATTTAAACCAGATTTCCGTTATTGGACTCATCATTGCTATCGGGATTCTGGTGGATGACAGTATCGTCGTCAATGACAATATTCAACGCCGCTATAAACTAGGCGACTCTGCTTTAGACGGTGCCGTAAACGGCGTAAAAGAAGTTTATACCTCGATTATTGCTTCAAGTTTAGCGATTGTCGTGACGTTTTCTCCGCTTTTGTTATTATCAGGCGGCAATGGTGCATTCATCAAGGCGTTGCCAAGTATTCTCATCACGACCATCATCGCTTCTACCATTTTGTCGATTACATTGGTGCCGATGATGCAGTATTTGAAAACGAAACGCCGCGCGAAACAAATTTCCAGTACACCTGGTTTTCTTGGCAAGCCGCTTGAAAAAATGGCTTTGTTTTATTCAGGAAAAGTACTGCGCGGCGTATTGAAACGCCCGCTATGGATCGGGTTAGGCGGATTGGTGCTAGCTACAGGCTTATTGGCATTGGCATTCTTTACACCATTCGAATTTTTCCCGGCAGCTGACCGTAAAGAGGTGACGATGAATGTTCGCCTTGCGGAAGGGACGACGATTGAAGAAACTGATGCTTTCCTCTCCGACATAACGGAACAATTGCGTGAAGAAGACGAAAATGTTGAAGAAGTTGCCATCTTTACCGGCGATGGATTGCCGAATTTATTCGCTTCTTCGATGAGCAATACCGGATCGAATACAGGGCAGGCAGCGTTCCGGATTGACCGGGAACAAACAACGGCTGCCGAGTTTATCGAGAAATGGCAGCCGGTTTTGCGCGAACAATATCCGGAAGCGGAAATTTTCCTCGACACGATCATTCAAGGCCCTCCTGCAGGCGCGCCGGTAACCGTCACGGTTAAAGGAGAAGATTTAGGAAAGCTGACGGCATTGCGTGACGAATTGAAAGCAGCAATGCTGGAAAATGGAGCGGATGTGGTCACAGATAATTTAGGCGACCCGGTGCCAGCTGTGGAATACGTGCCAAATCAAGAAGCACTCGAAGCGAATCAGATTCCGCTTAGTACGGTGACGGGGCAGCTTCAACTCTTGACTCAAGGCATTCCGCTCTACACGATTTATGAAGGGCAAAAGCCGTATCGCGTTTCGTTAAAACAAACGGGCGTGGAAAACGGCCAAGACATCAACCTGGCTGATTTCCAAGTGCCTGCTGTTTCTCAACAAGGACCGCCGTCTTTAATTGGTTTGGATGAATTGTTGACCGCGGAAGCGACGACAACTTTGGCGCAAGTGCCGCATGAAGCGGCTGAGCGCGCGATTACGCTAAAAGCGTTTGGCGAAGCTGAGAACTTTGAAGCCAATATGCTAGAAGTGGTTGATGCAAAACGCACGGACTTGGCTTCCGGCTACGAACTGTCGACAGGTGGAGAAAACTCCGATCAAGAAGCGTTCTTTGCTGAAATCGGCGTATTGTTCCTCGTGGTAATCTTGCTTGTGTACTTAGTCATCGCATTCCAGTTCAAATCATTCGCTTTGCCATTCTTGGTATTGATCGCGGTATATTTAGGCGTATCAGGTGCGATTCTCGGCTTGTTCTTAACGCAAACGCCGTTAAGTTTCCTTGGCGTCATGGGGATTGTGTCATTAACAGGGATTGTGGTCAGGAATGCGGTGGTGCTGATCGACTTTGTTGAAAAACGCCGTGTGTCAGGTGACTTTAATATCAATGAAGCGATTGTCGAATCGGGCTATGCCCGCTTTAAACCGATTATTTTGACCTCCGTCACTTCGATTATTGCGTTGATCCCGGTTGCATTAACAGGGGATCCGCTATTCGAAGCATTGGCGATTACAATTATTGCAGGCTTGGCGTTTTCAAGTCTCTTCACATTGGTGATGATCCCGGCGCTGTACCTCGTATTTTACCGAATTCGCAACCGAAAAAACAAAGTGAGCGCGCAGCGATAAGCTGCGCGTTTTTTCTGTCTTTTATTATTTTGAAAGAGTGGCAAGAACATTGAATGGAAAGGACTTCCTAGTGTGAATTTTCATTGCATTTAAACATTTCATTGTTGAAAAAATGTTGTGGATAAAGCATTTACTTATCATTGTGGATTTGATAAGATGTCTGACGACAGATGACTAGCTTTAGGGAAACCGATCGGGAATGTAAGCGTTTCAGATCGAAAAAAACAATGAGGTGAAAATGTGAATTTCTTGTGGGGATTATTTGGTGTATTCGTTGTTTTGGGACTTGCCTTTTTAATGTCAAGCGCTCGTAAATCAATCAAACCACGTACCATTTTTGGTGGTTTAGCAATACAAATTACATTTGCATTTATGGTGTTGCAATGGGAATTTGGTAAAAATCTATTATTAGGTCTTTCTAAAAAAGTGCAAAATGTAATTGATTATGCAAAAGAAGGGATTAACTTCTTGTTCGGACCTGCGGCAGATGCAGCAAACTTCGGTTTCGTTTTCGCGTTCCAGGTCTTGACGATCATCATCTTCTTTTCTTCATTAATTTCCGTTTTGTATTATTTAGGAGTTATGCAATGGTTCATCAAAATCCTTGGAGGCGCGCTTGCGAAATTGCTTGGCACAAGTAAAGCGGAATCCGTTTCCGCTGCAGCAAATATTTTCGTAGGGCAGACGGAAGCGCCACTCGTTATCCGTCCATTCATTTCAACCATGACAAAGTCGGAATTATTCGCAGTCATGACAGGTGGTTTGGCGTCAGTTGCTGGATCGACTTTAGCGGGTTACGCGCTTTTAGGTGTACCGCTTGAGTACTTGCTTGCAGCAAGCTTCATGGCGGCACCAGCCGGTTTGATCATGGCGAAAATCATGATGCCGGAAACAGAAGAAATCGTCGAAAAAGAATTTGTGATGGAAAAAGATCAATCATCAGTCAACGTTGTTGACGCTGCTGCACGTGGTGCGGCAGACGGCTTGCAGCTTGCGTTAAATGTCGGTGCAATGCTTCTTGCATTCATCGCTTTGATCGCATTATTTAACGGTATGCTTGGTGGAATCGGTGGTTGGTTAGGTTATGAGAACTTAACGATTCAAGGAATTCTTGGATTTGTATTCGCCCCGCTTGCGTTCGCAATCGGCGTTCCTTGGGAAGAAGCGGTTCAAGCCGGAAGCTTTATCGGTCAGAAATTAGTATTGAATGAATTTGTCGCTTATGCATCATTTGCCCCGGAAATTGCAAACTTAACACCTAAAACAGTACTGGTCATCAGCTTCGCGTTATGCGGATTCGCTAACTTGAGCTCGCTTGCCATTTTACTTGGCGGCTTAGGCGCACTTGCGCCGAACCGTCGCCCGGACATCGCACGCCTTGGTATGCGCGCTGTAGCGGCTGGTATGCTTGCTTCGCTTCTAAGCGCAGCAATCGCTGGTATGTTCATCTAATTGTTTATATTGACCTCGCCCCCGAATTATCCGGGTGCGAGGTTTTTTGTTTGGGGAGATGCTTCTTTTCAAAAGATTTTCATGGGTTTAATAAAAGCTTTTTGCTGGCGAAAAGCATCCTTTTCAGTTGTTGTGGCGGGCGGGAATGAAAAAACAGAGTGCGAAAGGCAGAATGGATGCATTTCGCAAGCGAAATGCGAAAAACATCGAGCGAAGACGGAGATCAGCTGGGGAATTTACGCGCGTTCGGGAGGATTTACGCGCGTTCGGAGGAATTTACGCGCGCTCGGGAGGATTTACGCGCGCTCGGGAGGATTTACGCGCGCTCGGGAGGATTTACGCGCGCTCGGGAGGATTTACGCGCGCTCGGGAAGATTTACGCGCGTTCGGGAAGATTTACGCGCGCTCGGAGGAATTTACGCGCGTTCGGGAGGATTTACGCGCGTTCGGGAGGATTTACGCGCGCTCGTGTGGAATTACGCGCGCTCGGGAAGATTTACGCGCGCTCGGAGGAATTTACGCGCGTTCAGGAAGATTTACGCGCGTTTAACAAAAAATCCCGCTCCGAAAGGTCGGAGCGGGATAACAAATTATTTTTTCTTCTTCGGCAATTGATAAATGCGAGATTTCCACTTACCTGTGGCGTCTACTTCGAGTGTGCGGAGCAGGCGAAACGCGGTCGAGCGTGATTCGAGCTGGCAAAATTCGCGGAATTGGCGATTGGTCAGCGTTTCATCTACAAGTGTGAAGTATTCTCGCGCTGCATAGATGTGCGCAGCGGAATCGCGTACGCCACAGCGCGTGCAAATCCATGTGCGTTTTGCGCGTTTCATCGAAAGCGTTCGACAGGCGCGGCACATGACGCCAGGCTTCAAGTCAGCTGGATTAATGGTGTATTGTCGGCATAAAGGCTGGCGCTTGAAAGGGGTTTGATTGGCAAGAAGCAATTTGGAGACTTTGGTGATATTGAGCTTGGCAGTTTGAGGGGGGTGGGACTGCCACAATTTTAGCAGGTAATCCGGCATTTGATAGGTTTTGCAGACGTTTGCGCTGCGCGGTTTGCTGATGATTTCGCATTGCTTGGAAGTAAAGACGGCTAGTCCGCTGACAGGCAAAGGAATATTATGCTTTGCAAACCAGCGAGTGAGGAACCGGATGTGTTTGCCGAGTTGAACGCGCGGGTCTTCCATGACGGTTTTCTCGTTGCTTGAATTGATGCGATAAAATTCACCGGTGGACTCGTTGAAATAGATTTCGCCGCTGATGTTTTTGGATTCAATCACCAGTGCGCAGCGGTCGGTCAAGAGTATGCCGTCTAGTTGCACTTTCCAGTCGTTAAGTGCCAGAGCAACGTCCCACATTGCGGTAAAAGCGTCATCGATCCAAAACTCCTTGAATCGTGATTGCAAGCGTGCTTCGCCACGTTCTCCTCCAGCGGTTCGGTACAACCGTGTTTCTAAAAAGTTTCGCTGCGGATGGTCATCTGCAAGACGTAAAAGCAGCGTTTCGAATGCTTCATTTTCAGTTAATCGTTCCAATCAATCACCTCCATTTAAATTATCTGAATTATAGCACCACCGCCTAAAATAAACCATAGTTCATGACAAGCACGGACCCTTGACACGAAAGCGGTTTCAGATTACACTTTTGTCTTGGCTTACCTATAAAATTTATAGGCAGAGCGGGTAGGGAGAGGGCTAATTTAATAGAAGGTTGAAGCTATGTTTAATTGGATGGACCGATTTTTCGGTCTTCAAAAAAGCGGTACGACGGTAAGACGGGAAATGACGGCAGGATTGATCGGCTTCTTTACAGTCGTTTACATCATTGCGGTCAACTCGTTGATCTTGTCGGAAGGCGGCATGCCAATCGAGGCAGCGATTATCGCAACAATCGGCGCATCTGTTTTCGGTGCCTTTGTGATGGGATTCTGGGGCAATGCTCCAATTCTATTGGTTCCGGGAATGGGCATCAATGCGCTGTTTTCTTATACGATGGTCCAGTCAATGGGTCTGACGTGGCAAGAAGCGCTCGCGGTGGTATTTGTGACCGGTGTGATTTTCGTTGCGGTTGCGTTTACGCGTTTTGCAAAAGTGCTAAGCGCAGCGGTTCCGCATTCGCTGAAAGAAGCGATTACGGTGGGTCTTGGGTTGTTCTTGATCTTGCTTGGTCTTGAAAAAGGCGGACTTGTTATACAAGGTCAAGCTTCGATTTTGGCGCTTGGTTCACTCAACGAACCGACTGTGATAGCAACTGCATTAACGCTGATTATTGCGGTGATCTTGTTTATCCGCAACGTGCCAGGGAATTTCCTGATCACGATCATTGCGGGTACAATCATTGCCTCGTTTTTCGGCTTGATTGATGCAAGTGAAGCAGGCGATTCTTCGATGAATATGCAAGAAGCCTTCGCTAGTTTCGGTGCGTTGTCTTTCGATAGCGTGTTGTCGAGTGTCTTTTGGGTTGCGGTGTTCTCGTTGACAATGGTAATGGTGTTTGAAAACATCGGCCTCGTTCATGGCCAGGTGAATTTGATTGACCAGCCAGAGAAATTCGGACGCGCATTTCAGGCGACTTCGTTGACGGCCATGGCTTCTGGCATCTTCGGCACAAGCCCAACTGTGGCTTCTGTTGAAAGTGCGGCGGCCATGACGGCAGGCGGACGAACAGGTTTGACGGCGATAACAGCAGGTCTTCTGTTTCTTGTCTCGATATTTTTCATTCCAATGATTAAATTGATTCCGGATAGTGCGATTGCACCGATCTTGATCATTATCGGCGGTTTGATGCTGCAAACGATCCGCAACATCGACATGACAGACATGAGTGAAACGTTCCCGGCGCTGATGATTATCGCGCTCATTCCGTTTACGTACAGCATTGCAGACGGCATTGCCATCGGCTTTATCCTGTACCCGATCCTCAAGATCGGCATCGGCAAATGGCGCGAAGTCTCGATACCGCTATACGTGATCTCAGGCTTGTTCCTGATGAACTTCATACTGCATTATATGTAAGGACAAAACGCATTTGCTTGTTGCAAATGCGTTTTCCTATGCAGCGGTGGTATAATAAAACAAAGGAAATCGGAAAGGAGTTGTAATTCTCATGAAATACACGAAATCAAAAATGGAACAGCTCGTTAGCGATCATCCAGAATTGAAAAAACGTTTGAAAACCTTGATGAAAGACATGGAGCTTGAAAAAAACTTCGCATTGAAAGCTTTGTATCATTCAGAAGTAACGGATAATGGACCATACCAGAAAGATTATCAAGACCTCGACTTGCTGTAAGCAGTCGGGTCTTTTTTGTTCGCTCCATTCAATGTATACAGAAAAACTCCCGTTAAGCTTGGCTTAACGGGAGTTTTTTAAAGCGATCCAATTCTTCTTGCCACGATTCATACATCGGGCCGATAAATGAGACGTTTTCGTCTGTCATCGGTTCAACGATGCCTTGCCCACCGACCATAAAGTGGATGTTGGCGTTAGCCTCACCGATGTCGGCAATGTATTTTTCGACGACAGGACGAGAGGCTGGATCTGTAATCGCCATGGAGACGATGCGGACATCTTGTTGCTCAACAATTTCCGACAAACCTTCAAGCGGTGTGTCGGCGCCGAAGAACAAGACGGGAAAGCCGTTTTCGCGTAAAAACAACGTGAACAGCATCAAGCCCAATTGGTGTTGTTCACCACTCGGGCAAAACGACATGACTTTCGGCAAATCGGATGAAGTCGGAAAAACGCGGAAAAATTGAGTGAATCGCTGCTGGATAATGTGACTGATCATATGCTCATGAGCGACAGTCATTGAGCCATTACCCCATTCTTTCCCAACGCGCACCATCAGCGGCACGACAATCGAAAAGAACACGGTGCGGTAATGGAAAAGGGAAAAATTCAAATCGAGTAAATAATTAAAGCGTTCTGTATCCATTTCCGATGCCGCCATATACAATTCATGGACCTGTTTGTCATATGTCCCCGCATCAAAATCTTCTGGAACAGATGTTTTTTCAACCGGTTTTCTCTTTGAAGAATGCAGTTGTTTCACTGCTTCGCTAATTTTAATGCCGTTTTCCTGAACTTGGATCTTCAACCATTTCAAGTCTTCCAGATTCTGATCTGAATACAGGCGATGTCCGGTTTCCGTGCGTGCTGGTGTAATTGCGTTGTAACGCGTTTCCCATGAACGGATGGTCACTTTTGGCATGTCTAAAATTTTGGCAGCTGCTTTGATGTTGTACATAGCATTACCTACATTCCTTAAGATTTGTATAATAATTATACAACTTTTTGCCAGATGCCGTAAAGCCGCGAGCCTTTATTGTCATTAAAAATCCCCTGCATCTTTTTATGAAGATGCAGGGGATGCTTGTTTCACTGTGCAACACGAGTTTTAATCGTGCGACCGCGATGCCAGGCGACGGTTATTGTCCACGTGATCATCAACATCACGAGGCCAAGAATAAATGGATAGGAGATATTGACATCGTATAAAGCTCCTGCAAGCAGCGGGCCGAGTACGTTGCCAATGCTCATATAAGCGTTGTTCATGCCCATCGCAAAGCCGACTTCGCCTTCCGCCATTTTGGAAATCAGCGTGTTGAGGACGGGACGCAATATCGAAGTCGCCAGAAAAATGACGAGTGTAACGACAAAAAACATGAGGTAGCTTCCCGCAAACAGCGCAAGCACAAAACCGATGATCGCAACGCCTAGAAAAGCGATCAAAATCGCTACTTCGCCAAAACGCCGGACGATGCGTTCAACGACGAACAATTGAACAATGACACTGACAATGCCCGTCGCCGTAATCATAAAGGCGATGTCTTTAGCGGTCGAATTAAATTGGTTGTCGAGATAAAGACCGATCACGGATTCAAACGCCAGCAAACCGAAGCTCATGACGAGCGTAATGATGAGTGGAATAAAATACGGCATGCTGACGGAACGGAAAATCTTGGCAAGCATCGGTTCGTGCTGCGTCATGTCCATCGTCGTTGCCGGATCTGCTTCGACAGCATCTTGTTCTTTCAATAATGCAACTGAGAATAAAACAGCGACAAGCGACACCAATGCGGACACGAGAAAAGGCAATTTCAAGCTATAATCTGCCAGAAAACCACCGATGCCAGGGCCGACGACGATGCCGAGCGACATTGAAGCGGAGACTAAGCTCGTGCCTTTTGCCCGCTGGTCAAGTGTTGTAATGTCCGCGATATACGCGAAAATGGCTGGGATCAGCATTGCCGCGCCGATACCGCCGATAACGCGCGACAAGTACAAGACCCAAATGCCGTTGGACAAATAGAACACGAACATCGAAATGGTCAATCCAAGTAATCCATAGATGATCATTTGGCGGCGGCCATATTGATCCGCCCATTTGCCGGCAATCGGCGAAAACAGGAATTGTGCGCCTGCAAAAATGGCGATCATCAAACCTGCCGCCATGCCGCCTTGATTGATCGATTCAAGATACGAAGGAAGAATCGGGATGACGATTCCGAAGCTGCCGATGGCGATGAACATATTGATCATCAATATATATATTTTCTTGCGTTGGTCTTTTGTCATGAGATGCCTCATTTCTTCTTTGGTGCTGCTTTTAAATGCATCTGCAGAATAAAACCGGAGATGCTGTTCATGGATGTTCAGAATTTATTTCGCTAACTTTTCTATATTATGGGAGCTTTAAGAGCTTGTCAATCTGTGGAAATGCTTCTTATGAAACGAGGGGTAAGAGCTAAGCGATTGGGTATACTAATGGAAAAAAGACGGCGGATAATCGCACTCGCCGCACTTGATAGAAGGAAGGTAATGTAGATGGACAATAAACTTCAACGCATACGTGCAGCCCGTTTGCGCGATCGTGTAGTGACGCCTGAAGAAGCCGCTTCATGGATAACCGATGGCATGACACTTGGCCTCAGCGGATTCACCCATTCGGGCGATGCGAAAGTGGTGCCGATTGCGCTGGCCGAACGCGGGAAGAAAGAGCGCTTTAAAGTGAGTGTGTATACGGGAGCCTCGCTCGGGTCCGACATCGACCGGCTCTTTGCGGAAGCGGCCATCATCAACAAGCGCTTGCCGTATCAATCAGATCCGGTCTTGCGCGGAAAAATAAACGAAGGCGAAGTATGGTACACGGACGAACATTTATCACATACCGCTGAGTGGGTCCGAAGCGGGGTATTGGGTCCTATCGATTACGCCATTGTCGAAGCGTTGGCGATTACCGAGGACGGCATGATAATCCCGACAACATCCGCGGGCAACTCATCGATTTTTGTCGAGCAAGCGAAAAACGTCATCGTCGAAATCAATATGGCGCAGCCAGAAGGTTTTGAAGGTATTCATGATATTTATGAAATCGGTGCGCAAGGCGAGCGCGGTCCGATTCCATTAATGAAGACCAATGAGCGCATTGGCACCGTTGGCATTCCAGTCAATTTGGAGAAAATCCGCGGCATCGTTTTTAGTGATCAGCGAGATTCGCCATCTGAGATCATTCCGCCGGACGAGGAAACGGCACTCATGGCAGGACATCTGCTCGAGTTTCTCCGGAAGGAAGTCGCAAGCGGCCGGCTGACGACTAGTTTAGCACCGATTCAGTCAGGGATTGGTACGGTGGCAAATGCTGTGCTCGAAGGGTTGATCGATTCGGAGTTCGAAAACTTGGAAGTGTATTCTGAAGTGCTGCAAGACGGCATTTTCGATTTAATCGATGCAGGGAAAGTGACATTTGCTTCTGCTTCGGCAATTACGTTATCGCCGGAAAAAATGGAACAAGTTTACGGCGATTTTGAAAAATACCGCAACAAGCTTTTATTGCGACCACAGGAAATTTCCAATCACCCGGAAATCATTCGCCGTCTCGGCTTGCTTTCAATCAATACCGCACTCGAATTTGATATTTACGGCAACGTCAACTCAACCCATGTACGGGGCACAAAAATCATGAACGGCATTGGCGGCTCCGGCGATTATGCACGCAATGCGCGGCTGTCGATTTTTGTCACGCGTTCAACGGCGAAAGACGGCAAGATTTCGAGCATCGTGCCATTCGCTTCCCATATCGACCACACCGAACACGACCTCGACGTACTGGTTACCGAGCAGGGCCTGGCCGACTTGCGTGGTGTCGCTCCGAAAGAGCGCGCCAAGCTCATCATCGAAAAGTGTGCTCACCCCGAGTACAAGCCGATCCTGTCGGACTACCTCGCGCAGGCCGCCTCCGGTGATTGCAGCGGCGCCTGTGTCGCCGTCG
>JBFEIJ010000004.1:0-90913 GCA_041553775.1 Planococcus sp. (in: firmicutes) | reverse complement strand
GGCACGGATTGCCTGTTTCGTTTCAATGTCGTGTATCCAGTTTTGAGGGCGCAAGCACTCATGAAACAATAGTCCAGTGATGATGGCAAAGAGGCCACACCCGTTCCCATCCCGAACACGGAAGTTAAGCTCTTTTGCGCCGATGGTAGTTGGGGGTTTCCCCCTGTGAGAGTAGGACGTCGCTGGTCTATGAATGAACGAAAGCCGTTGCCCTTTGGGCAGCGGTTTTTTTGTATTGGCTATGTTATCGAACTCTGTTGATTTTCTAGTCAAACAAAGGGACTTCCAAATTTAAGAAGCCCGAATCTATAAACTACCTGCCTTCATATATTCCGTCTCTAATGGCTTTTCGATATTTGCCATCTTTTTCTTTAATGGCAATTGCTTTATTCGTACTAATTCCTGTTATTGAAAAATATTTTGTTCCTTTTTCATATTCATTGGAGAAATTTCCAGCATAGGAACCTTCCGTATCAGAGTAAAGCATGATTTGTCCAATTTCTTCATCTATTTCTTGTACATATCCATGGCCTATTCGGTAAATATAATCATCCCATACTACGAATGAAATGGCCCAGTCAGCAGATGACGCGATGGCATTTTCTACTGAACAACCTGCCATAAAGATCGGGGCAACCAAAAAAAAATAAGTAAATAGGGTTGTTTTCGTTCCAAGCGGTTTCCCCCAAAACATCTTAATTTTATATTTGTACATACAGGTACCTGAGAAGTTTCCATAACTGGAAATAAGCAGCTCTCAATCATAATCTTAGATACTGTTCCAGAATTATTTCGATGTTTTATGGCATCTAGAAATCGAAACCATCTCAAATAATGATTGAGGTATTTCGTTGCCACACCTTTGAAACGATTCCTCCAGTTCAAGAGGCTTCCGTGTTATCTGTTCATTTTGAATATGATAGAGTCCCTTAACCGGCACCTTACCAATTGATTTAAACGGATAGTGGGTGATTCCTTTTTCTCTGACGTAAGTTTTGAAAGCTTGTCACGCATATATGTATAGAACGTTTTCGTAAGAGAGCTTAGGGCCAACCGTCTGATGGAGCCAGGTCTTGATAATATGTCCTTCACCAATAATACGTAAATCCATGGGTTTCTGACGGTCTTTGGCTACGATTTCGGATATTTGTTCATGGCTAATACCATGTAATTGCGAAGAACCTCTCCGCTTACTTTGCTTCTGTCCTTAAAATCCATCCTTACCCTTTTCAGAGTGCAGAATATAGGTCTCGTCCACTTCAACAACTCCTGCAAACTTTTCGAAATCCATCTGTTCTAAGGCGGAAAGGGACTTGTAGCGCAAGTAGACAAGATGGATTTAGCGATGCCCTGTCGCTTTGCGAAGGGTCTAGTCCTCAATCATGTATCGAACGAAGTCGAGCTATTTATCAGGCTTATGAGTGGGATAGAGTAGAGTATTGGTAATATAATTGAAGATCTTTAAACAATCCTTGCATCAGTAGTGTTGGCAAGTTCGTTTTCTTACCTACATTTACTACAAAATTACTGAACTGGACAGATTGGTTGGACTGACAGTTCAGACAGTTCTAGCCGTCCTTGTATTTTAGATCTCGAATCTTCTCAAATAAAAGCGCTTGTGGTGAAAATGGTGTGACAGACTAAGTCAAGAACTGTATTATCCATCGAAGAAGTAGTATTCAACAAAAGCAATTACTTTTGAATGGGAAAATTTTTTTCAATTTTGTTAGATGCTATTTTAAACTTGATTAATTATTTTTATATAGAATTTATAAAAAATTATTAATAAGGTCTTACAATTAGAATGAAAATAGTAGTATATGTTCATAATATTGAATTTTGGTGCAATATAGCAGAGTAAAAACAATGTGATTTATCTTTAGTGATGGCTTTTGGAGCTTGCTTTATACAACAGATTCAACTAATATGTAATTTGATTCTTTAGGGAAAATGAAAGGGTGTGCAAAATGGAAATAAACCCATGGTTAATGGTAATTATCATTTTCTCGATTAACATAGTGTACGTAACCTTTTTTACTATACGGATGATTATGACGTTAAAGGGCTATCGTTACTTAGCGGCGTTGGTCAGTATGGTGGAAGTAGTAATCTATATAGTTGGACTAGGTTTGGTTTTAGATAATCTGGATCAGATTCAAAATCTAGTGGCGTATGCAATCGGGTATGGTTCAGGTGTAATTGTCGGTTCCAAAATAGAGGAAAAAATGGCTTTAGGCTATATCACTGTCAACGTGATAACGAGTGAAAAAAGTCAGGAGCTACCAAAAGCCTTGCGCGCAAAGGGATATGGAGTCACCGATTGGTCTGCAAATGGCATGGATGGAGACCGTCAGTCGATGCAGATTCTCACTCCGCGAAAAATGGAATTGAAGCTTTACGCAACAATTAAAGAAATTGATCCTAAAGCATTTATTATCGCTTATGAGCCTAAAACGATACATGGCGGCTTTTGGGTCAAGCAAGTCAAGAAGGGGAAACTGTATAAATGAGTAAAAAAACGATATGGTTTGAAGTTGAAAAAGACGAAACGATTGAGCAGTGTTTGGAACGGATGCGGTCCGCAGGTTATATGGCCGCAGGAAGAAAAGAAGAACCATTATTTGAGGAAATTGATGGTCATCCGGTTCCTATTAGGCAAATTGTGAAATTTAAAGGTATTAAAATAGTGGAATGAAGTTAATAACTGTAAATAACCGAACTATAATAAATTCTGATAAATTAATGTTCGGATTTATTTATTGACTAGTATATAATGAGTTGTTATGATGAATGAGGATACCCCATATATGCAGAGGAATTGGCTTCTGCGTTTCTACCAAGACACCGGAATGTCTGGACTATGCGGGAAAGCACCTTACGGAGACTTGGCGAAGGATGTGCGTTTTTATGCCATCATTTTTTAATTCGTTCATATTCAACAAGCCCTTAAGTAAACTGCTTTTCACGTAATGTGAGCAGTTTATTTGAGGGCTTTTATACGTTTAAAGGAGATGTAATTTATATGAATCCGCGAATCGGCGTCATTATGGGAAGTTCAAGCGATTGGGAAACAATGAAACATGCATGTGATGTATTGGATGAATTGCGTATCAGTTACGAGAAAAAAGTGATTTCCGCTCATCGGACACCCGATTTGATGTTTTCTTATGCGGAAGAAGCAAGAGCTCGTGGATTACATGTAATTATTGCAGGCGCAGGGGGAGCCGCACATTTGCCGGGAATGGTTGCCGCTAAAACAACATTGCCGGTAATTGGTGTGCCAGTTCAGTCCAAGGCGTTGAATGGGCTAGACTCATTGCTGTCAATTGTTCAAATGCCCGGCGGTGTACCAGTTGCTACTGTAGCAATTGGGAAAGCGGGAGCGATAAACGCTGGCCTATTGGCGGCGCAAATTCTTGGTACCGTTGACGAAGCTGCGGCACAGGCTCTTCAAGACAGAAGAGACCGAACACATGAGGAAGTTTTGAAAAGTACAGGTGATCTCATATGACAAAGACAATTTTACCAGGTCAGACAATCGGAATAATCGGCGGCGGTCAATTAGGGCGTATGATGGCTCTCGCTGCCAAAGAAGCAGGTTTTAAGATTGCGGTGCTGGATCCATCGATGGACTCACCGACTGGGCAAGTTGCAGATGTTGAGATTGTTGCTCCTTTTAATGACTTTCAAGCATTAGAGGAATTAGCAGAAGCCAGTGATGTCATCACGTATGAATTCGAAAATATTGATGCGAACGCCTTAGAAAAATTGATGGAACTTGCTTATATCCCACAAGGCGCTGAATTGATCCGAATTACGCAAAACCGAATTATTGAAAAACAGGCAATCAAAGACGCCGGCGTTCCAATCGCCGATTACATCTCGGCAGAAAATTACACTGAGCTTGTTGAAAAAAGTAGTCAGCTCAATTATCCATTTGTCGTGAAAACTGCGACAGGGGGATATGATGGCAAAGGCCAGCAAACCATTTCTACACAAGAAGAACTCGCGCTAGCAGAGCCATTGTTTACGAACGGTTCGTGCGTCGCAGAAGCATTTATTTCATTTCAGAAAGAAATTTCAGTGATTATTCAACGCAATGTGCACGGCGAAACGGCGATTCTGCCGATAGGCGAGAACATTCACAAACACCACATCCTGCATGAGACGATTGTGCCGGCAAGAGTGGCGGATGCGACAATCCACCAAGCGCAGGAAGCTGCGAAACAAATTGCTGGCCATTTAAATATGATTGGTACTTTAGCAGTTGAAATGTTCGTATTGGAAAACGGTGAAATTTTAGTTAACGAATTGGCGCCGCGTCCGCATAACTCAGGCCATTATTCAATAGAAGGAACCAATATCTCGCAGTTTCACCAACACATTCGAGCAATCTGCGGTTGGCCGTTGCGTGAGCCGAAACTTTGGTCAGACACTGTGATGGTCAATGTACTTGGTGAACATGTAGCACCGTTAACAAAGAAAATAGCAAATTACCCGAACTGGTCATTTCACCTGTACGGTAAAGAAGAAGCAAAACATAAACGGAAAATGGGGCACGTGACCATTTTGACTGATAACTTACAAGAAACCTTGAATGAAATAGACGAATCTGGCATATGGCCGGAATAACTGGAGGAACTGGATTATGATTACACGCTATACACGACCTGAAATGGGTGCGATTTGGACAGAAGAAAACCGTTACAATGCTTGGCTGGAAGTTGAGATTTTAGCTTGTGAAGCTTGGGCAGAAATCGGTGATATTCCTAAAGAGGATGTTGCAAAAATTCGCCAAAACGCTTCATTTTCAGTAGATCGGATTTTGGAAATTGAAGAAGAGACACGCCATGACGTAGTAGCATTCACTCGTGCCGTTTCTGAAACACTTGGTGAAGAGCGTAAATGGGTGCATTACGGCTTAACTTCGACAGATGTCGTCGATACAGCGTTATCTTATTTGATTAAACAAGCGAATGTGATCATCCGCAAAGACTTGGAAAACTTCATTGAAGTGCTGGCGAATAAAGCGAAAGAACATAAAATGACGGTCATGATGGGACGAACTCATGGTGTGCACGCAGAGCCGACGACGTTCGGCTTGAAATTGGCTTTATGGCACGAAGAAATGAAACGGAATTTAGAGCGTTTTGAAGCGGCAGCAGCATCTATCGAAACCGGCAAGATGTCAGGAGCTGTTGGCACGTATGCAAATATCGATCCATTTGTAGAAGAATATGTCTGCAAAAAGCTTGGTTTAGCGGCTTCACCGATTTCGACACAAACGTTGCAGCGTGACCGCCATGCGCAGTACATGAGTACATTGGCGTTGATCGGAACATCAATCGAGAAATTCGCAACAGAAATTCGCGGTCTGCAAAAATCGGAAACGCGTGAAGTGGAAGAGTTTTTCGCTAAAGGCCAAAAAGGTTCATCAGCGATGCCGCATAAACGCAACCCAATCGGTTCTGAAAATATGACAGGTCTTGCCCGCTTAATCCGTGGTTACATGGTGACAGCTTATGAAAACGTTGCATTGTGGCACGAACGCGATATCTCGCATTCTTCAGCAGAACGGGTGATTTTACCGGATGCAACAATTGCACTCAATTACATGTTGAATCGCTTTTCGAACATCGTGAAGAACTTAACGGTCTTCCCGGACAATATGAAACGCAATATGGATTCAACGCTTGGCTTGATTTATTCACAGCGTGTGTTGCTGGCGTTGATCGACAAAGGAATGGCTCGTGAAGCAGCTTATGACACAGTGCAGCCTTGCGCGATGGAAGCGTGGGAAAACCAAACACATTTCCGTAAAATCGTAGAAGCGAATGACACGATTACTTCTCATTTATCGAAAGAAGACTTAGACGACTGCTTCGACTATAACCATCACTTGCAGCAAGTGGACATGATTTTCAACCGACTTGGATTAAACTAAACGGGGGCTTAGCACATGGAAAAAGGTCAGCTATTGTACGAAGGCAAAGCAAAACGCTTATATGCAACAGACGAACAAGGCATTTTATGGGTGGAATACAAAGACTCAGCGACCGCTTTTAACGGCGAGAAGAAAGCCGAAATTGCCGGCAAAGGCACGTTGAACAATAAAATCACATCACTGCTTTTTGAAAAATTGCAGACAGCGGGAATCGCTTCCCACTTCGTCAAGCAATTGTCTGACCACGAACAGCTTGTGCGCCAAGTCTCCATCATTCCGATTGAAGTAGTTGTGCGGAATGTGGTGGCGGGCAGTATGGCGAAACGACTGGGCCTCGAAGAAGGAACCGTCCTCCAGCAAACAATCGTTGAATTTTATTATAAAGATGATGCACTCGGCGACCCGCTTATTACTGAAGATCACATTGAACTCTTGGGGCTTGCAACGCCGCAAGAAGTGCAAGAACTTCGGGAAAAAGCGTTGAAAATCAATGAAGTGCTGATTCAGTTTTTCCAAGAAGCCGGCGTGCAACTTGTCGATTTCAAAGTCGAATTCGGCTTAGACAGCAACGGTGCCATCTTACTGGCAGATGAAATTTCACCGGATACATGCCGCTTATGGGATATGGAAACTAAACAAAAACTCGATAAAGATGTATTTCGTCGGGACCTTGGCAATTTGACAGATGCGTATGAACTCATTTTATCCAAATTAGGGGGACAACATTCATGAAGAAAGTAAAAATTTACGTCACGTTGCGTGAAAGTGTATTGGATCCACAAGGCTCAGCGGTCATGGGATCACTTCATAAAATGGGTTACGGCCAAGTGGAAGATGTTCGAATCGGTAAATACTTGGAGCTAATGATTGCGGATGGCGAAAAAGACGTCGACGCATTGGTCAACGAAATGTGCCATAGGTTATTGACGAATACGGTAATTGAAGATTACCGTTTCGAAATCGAGGAGGCTGTCTCACAATGAAATTCGCAGTAATTGTATTTCCTGGTTCTAATTGTGATTTGGATATGTACCACGCGATCAAGGATGAACTTGGTGAAGAAGCAGAGTACGTTTGGCACGACTCGACAGATTTGAGCGACTACGACGGGATTTTATTGCCGGGTGGATTTTCTTACGGCGATTACTTGCGCTGCGGGGCTATCGCACAAACTTCGGCAATCATGACGGAAGTGAAAAAAGCGGCTGAAGCGGGTAAACCGGTTCTAGGCGTCTGCAACGGCTTTCAAATTTTGACAGAAGCTGGGCTTTTGCCGGGCGTGCTTTTACGCAATAAAAACTTGAAGTTCATGTGCCACACGGTTGGGTTGAAAGTGGAGAACACGAATACGCTTTTCACCAATCAATACACGGCGGGTCAGGAAATCAGAATTCCAATCGCTCATGGCGAAGGAAATTATTACTGCGACGATGAGACTTATGAAAAATTAAAAGCGAACGATCAAATCGTCTTCACGTACGAAGATGATTTTAACGGAAGCCGCAACAATATTGCGGGAATCATTAACGAGCAAGGCAATGTGCTGGGCATGATGCCGCATCCGGAGCGGGCTGTTTCCGATTTAATCGGCGGCAGTGATGGTTTGGGATTATTTAGATCAATCATTAAACAGTGGAGGGAATCACATGTCACTCATGCTTGAGCCAAATATTGAACAAATCAAAGAAGAGAAAATCTATCGCCAAATGGGATTGTCCGATGCGGAATTCGTAATGGTGGAAAAAATCCTGGGAAGAACGCCGAATTACACAGAAACCGGATTGTTTTCTGTCATGTGGTCAGAACATTGTTCGTATAAAAATTCAAAACCAGTGTTGGCGAAATTCCCGACAAAAGCGCCGCGCGTATTGCAAGGACCGGGCGAAGGTGCAGGCATCGTCGACATTGGCGATGGACAAGCAGTTGTTTTCAAAATGGAATCGCATAACCATCCGTCAGCTATCGAACCTTACCAAGGTGCGGCAACAGGTGTTGGCGGCATCATTCGCGATGTGTTCTCGATGGGTGCACGCCCGATTGCGATGCTCAACTCGTTGCGTTTCGGCGAATTGACGACACCTCGCGTCAAGTACTTATTTGAAGAAGTAGTAGCGGGAATCGCTGGTTACGGCAATTGCATCGGCATACCGACAGTTGGCGGAGAAGTTCAGTTTGATGCTTGTTATGACGGCAACCCGCTTGTTAACGCAATGTGCGTCGGTTTAATCGATCATAAAGATATTCAAAAAGGGGTAGCTTCTGGTGTTGGTAATCCGGTAATGTATGTTGGAGCTAAAACAGGACGCGACGGCATCCATGGGGCGACTTTCGCATCTGAGGAATTGACGGATGCATCTGAAGAGAAACGTCCGGCAGTACAAGTAGGAGATCCGTTCATGGAAAAGCTTTTGCTTGAAGCATGCTTGGAGTTGGTGAAATCCGATGCGTTAGTAGGCATTCAAGACATGGGGGCTGCTGGCCTGACATCGTCATCAGCGGAAATGGCGTCAAAAGCAGGGTCCGGCATTGAAATGGACCTTGATCATGTGCCGCAGCGTGAAAAAGGCATGACAGCTTACGAAATGATGTTATCAGAATCGCAAGAGCGCATGCTCATTGTTGTGAAAAAAGGCCGCGAGCCTGAAATTGTTGAGCTTTTTGAAAAATATGGACTGGATGCGGTGACAGTCGGTACGGTTACAGATGATTCCACTTTGCGCTTGAAGCATAAAGGGGAAATCGTAGCGGAAGTGCCGGTTGATGCACTTGCTGAAGACGCTCCTGTGTACTATAAGCCATCTAGCGTACCTGCCTATTTCAAGGAATACCAAGAGCTTGAAAACGTTGAACCTGAAGTTGCAAATCCTGGAGAGACGTTACTGAATTTATTGCAACAGCCGACAATTGCGTCGAAAGAATGGGTCTATGATCAATACGACCACCAAGTGCGTACGAGCACGGTTGTAAGCCCGGGCTCGGATGCTGCGGTTATTCGTGTGCGCGGTACAAACAAAGGCTTAGCGATGACGACAGATTGCAATTCGCGCTACATCTATTTGGACCCTGAAACTGGCGGCAAAATCGCCGTCGCAGAAGCAGCGCGCAATGTGGTCGTATCTGGAGCAAAACCGCTTGCTATCACGGATTGCTTGAATTTCGGAAATCCGGAAAAGCCGGAAATTTTCTGGCAGTTGGAAAAAGCGGCAGACGGCATGTCTGAAGCGTGCACCATTTTAGATGCGCCAGTAATTGGCGGCAACGTCTCGTTATACAATGAAACAAACGGTACTGCGATTTACCCGACACCGACAATCGGTTTGGTCGGTTTAGTGGAAGACTTGAAACACGTTACGACGCAAGATGCGAAAAAAGCTGGCGACTTGGTATATCTAGTTGGCGAAAGCTTTACAGAATTCGGCGGCAGTGAATTGCAGAAAATGGTTGAAGGACGCATTTTTGGTAAAGCACCGTCAATCGATCTTGATATAGAAGCAAAACGCCAGCACCAGATTTTATCCGCTATTCGTCAAGGCCTGGTTGCCTCGGCGCATGATGTTGCTGAAGGCGGCGTTGCCGTCGCACTTGCCGAAAAATCGTTTGGCAAAGGACTTGGCTTGGAAGTTACTTTAACGGGATCAGCGACTACAGCTTTGTTCAGCGAATCGCAATCCCGCTTCATTCTTACCGTTTCACCTGAAAATGCACAATCGTTCGAAGAAACCGTCACTGATGCCAAGAAAATCGGAACAGTCACAGGAGACACGAACCTAGTGATAAAAGGCGAAGACGGTGCGACGTGGATCAATGATTCAGTCGAAACGCTCCGCTCAGCTTGGAAAGGAGCAATCCCATGCTTGCTGAAATCAGAAGCTTAAACGAAGAATGTGGAGTCTTTGGAATTTGGGGTCATGCAAACGCAACTCAACTGACTTATTATGGGCTGCATGCGTTGCAGCATAGAGGCCAAGAAGGCGCTGGAATCGTCTCGACGGACGGTAGTTCGTTGAAGGCGTTGAAAGGCGAAGGCATGGTCAGTGAAGTTTTTTCTCCGGAAAAAATCGAGAAAATTGCCGGCAATGCAGCAATCGGTCATGTGCGATATGCTACAGCCGGCGGCAGCGGCATTGAGAATGTTCAACCGCTGCTTTTCAATTCAACAACAGGCAGCTTAGCGATTTCGCATAACGGCAATTTGGTAAACGCGAATCACTTGAAAAGTCACTTGGAGCGACAAGGCAGCATTTTTCAAACGACGTCGGATACCGAAGTGTTAGCACATTTGATCAAGCGCAGCGGATTCGAATCTTTTGAAGACAAAGCGAAAAACGCGTTGTCATTGTTAAAAGGGGCTTTCGCGTGCGTCATCTTAACCGAGGATGCCATGTTTGTAGCACTCGATCCGAATGGATTGCGTCCGCTATCAGTTGGGAAACTCGGCGATGCTTGGGTAGTGGCTTCTGAAACATGTGCATTTGATATTGTTGGAGCAGAACACGTCCGCTCTGTTGAACCAGGAGAATTTCTAATCGTCAACAATGATGGGTTGCGCGCTGAACGCTTCGCTTATCCGGAAGAACGTTCGATTTGTACTATGGAATATGTGTATTTCTCGCGTCCAGACTCTGATATTGATGGCATCAATGTCCATTCTGCCCGTAAACGTCTGGGCAAACAATTGGCGAAAGAAGTGCAAATCGAGGCTGACGTTGTTACAGGCGTTCCGGATTCCAGCATTTCAGCAGCTATTGGTTATTCCGAACAAAGCGGCATTCCTTATGAATTGGGTTTGATCAAGAACCGCTATGTCGGCCGTACATTTATCCAGCCGTCTCAGGACTTGCGGGAGCAAGGCGTTAAAATGAAATTGTCTCCGGTGCGGCAAGTAGTCAAAGGCAAACGCGTCATCATGGTGGATGATTCGATTGTCCGCGGTACGACTTCGCGTCGCATCGTCAATTTATTGAAAGATGCAGGAGCGACAGAAGTGCATGTTGTCATTTCATCACCGCCTATTAAAAACCCATGTTTCTACGGCATTGACATCTCGACTGCCGGCGAATTGATCGCGGCGAATAATACAGTGGAAGAAATGCGCCAAATTATCGGTGCGGATTCACTAACGTTTCTCTCGGTCGACGGCATGGTACAGAATATTGGCCGTACAGATCCAGGCTCGAAATGCGGACATTGCTTAGCGTGTTTCACAGGGGAGTACCCGACGAATATCTATCCGGATACTGTCTTGCCGCACGAAAAAGAAAAAGTGAAATAAGGGGGAAACGGTGTGTCAAACGCATATGAAAAAGCAGGCGTCAATATCGAGGCAGGCTATGAAGCAGTCAACCGAATGAAATCCCATGTTGAACGGACAGCGCGTGTTGGATTGATGGGAACATTTGGCGGCTTCGGCGGCATGTTCGATTTATCTGAACTAAAGCTGAAAGAACCTGTTCTTGTTTCGGGAACAGACGGAGTCGGCACAAAACTGAAACTCGCTTTCATGGCTGATAAACACGACACGATCGGCATTGACTGTGTCGCGATGTGCGTCAACGATATCGTTGCGCAAGGAGCTGAACCTTTATTTTTCTTAGACTATATTGCGGTTGGGAAAGCGATTCCTGAAAAAATCGAGCAAATTGTCAAAGGTGTTGCGGACGGCTGTGTGCAGTCTGGCGCGGCTTTGATCGGTGGCGAAACGGCCGAGATGCCGGGTCTTTATGACGAAGATGAATACGACATTGCCGGCTTTGCGGTAGGTGCTGCTGAAAAAGCGAATATCGTAACCGGTGAAAATATTCAAGCTGGCGATGTATTGATTGGACTTGCTTCTAGCGGCATTCACTCAAACGGGTACTCACTCGTGCGCCATATCGTTTTTGAACAAAATCGCTTTCAATTAGATCAATTGGTCGAAGGTTTCGAGGACTTAGGCCCAATAGGGAATGAGTTATTAAATCCGACCAAAATCTATGCAAAAACCGTAGCGGCAATCATGAACAAGGCTGAAGTACACGGAATGGCGCATGTCACAGGCGGCGGCTTTATCGAGAATTTGCCGCGCATGATGCCAGAAGGATTGGGTGCAGAAATCGAACTTGGTTCATGGCCCGTACTGCGCATTTTTGATATGCTCCAGGAAAAAGGCGGTTTAGCAGATCGCGATTTGTACTCTGTATTCAATATGGGCATCGGCTTTGTGCTGGCAGTTTCACCTGACCAAGCTGAGCAAGTCATGGCAGCAGCGCTCGCGAACGGCGAACAAGCGTATCGCATCGGTACTGTTTCTGAGCAAACAGGCGTGCAATTCACAGGAGAACAGGACGGCACACTCGATGGCAAATAAACCGAAAATCGCTGTTTTCGCTTCTGGAAACGGCTCTAATTTCCAAGCGATTGCAGATGCAATCGCGGGTGGTCAGCTAGAAGCTGAATTGGTGCTTGTCGTGACCGACAAACCACAAGCATTCGTGGTCGAACGAGCACAAAAAATGGGCGTCGAATCTTTCGCTTTCAAGCCAAAAGAATACGGCTCAAAAGCGATGTACGAAGAAATGCTTAAGGGCAAGCTTTTAGGTCTTGGTGTAGAATGGATTGTTTTGGCCGGTTTTATGCGGCTGATTGGTCCGATGTTGCTTACCGCATTTGAAAACCGCATCGTGAACATTCATCCTTCGGCTTTACCGGCTTTTCCAGGAAAAGACGCAATCGGGCAAACGCTTGAAAATGGCGCCGACCTCGCAGGTGTGACGGTGCATTATGTCGACGCGGGTGTCGATACCGGCGCGATTATTGCGCAGGAAACTTTTCCTGTAGCCGGCCGCGGCCGTGCGGAAGTGGAAGAACAGATTCATGCAATTGAACACCGATTATATCCTGCAACTTTACAGCAATTATTCAGCCGGTGATTTCACCGGTTTTATTTTTAGGAGGACTGACAGTGATGAAAAGGGCGTTATTGAGTGTATCGAACAAGTCTGGAATTTTGGAATTTGCAGAGCAATTGTCAGCAATGGGCTATGAAATCTTGTCAACAGGGGGCACAAAACGCTTTCTAGAAGACAATGGCGTAGCGATTACCGCGGTAGATGAAATTACAAAATTTCCTGAAATTCTGGAAGGGCGCGTCAAGACGCTTCACCCGTTAATCCACGGTGGCTTGCTGGCGAAACCGGATGATGCTGAACATCAAGTTCAAATGAAGGAAAATGGCATTTCATCAATCGATATTGTGTGCGTGAACCTGTATCCATTCCGTGAAACCATTTCAAAACCGGATGTGTCAGTTGACGATGCGATCGAAAACATCGATATTGGTGGACCGACAATGCTGCGTTCAGCAGCGAAAAACCATGCTTATGTAACAGTTATCGTAGACGCTGCTGATTACGCGATCGTCTTGAATGAATTGAAATCTAAGCAAGCGACAACGCCGGAAACACGCAGACGTTTGGCAGCTAAAGTGTTCCGTCATACAGCGGCTTATGATTCTTACATCTCCAATTACATGACGGACTTGATCGGTGAAGAAAATCCGGAATCGCTGACGCTTACATATGAATTGGCACAGCCGCTTCGCTACGGAGAAAATCCGCACCAAAAAGCAGTTTTCTACCGGAATGCAATGGGCTCGGATTTCTCGATTGCCAATGCTACACAATTGCATGGCAAAGAGTTGTCTTATAATAATATCCAAGATGCCAACGCGTCGCTGCAAATCATCAAAGAATTCAGCATGCCTGCAGCGGCAGCAGTTAAGCACATGAATCCTTGCGGTGTTGGTACCGGAAATACGATAGCCGAAGCGTTTGCCAAAGCGTATGAAGCGGATTCAACTTCGATTTTTGGCGGCATTGTTGCGTTGAATCGAGAAGTGGATGAAGAGACCGCTAAATCATTGAGTACCATTTTTCTTGAAATCGTCATTGCGCCATCTTTCTCAGAAGAAGCGCTTGAATTACTGACACAAAAGAAAAACATTCGCTTGCTGACGATTCCGTTCAGTCATTCAAACGAAGACAAATGGAATATTACCGCTGTAGAAGGCGGTTTGCTTGTTCAACAGCCCGATACGTTTGGCTATGAAGATGCGGACATTCGCGTGGCGACAAAACGTCAGCCGACTGATGCGGAACTAGAAGCGTTGAAACTCGGCTGGAGTGTTGTAAAACATGTGAAATCAAATGCCATCGTCGTATGTGATTCGAATATGACGCTCGGGATAGGTGCTGGGCAGATGAACCGGGTTGGAGCGGCGAAAATTGCGCTTGAGCAAGCCGGTGATCGTGCAGCTGGTGCTGTAATGGCGTCCGATGCATTTTTCCCAATGTCGGATACAGTTGAAGCGGCAGCAATAGCAGGCATCAAAGCAATCATTCAACCAGGCGGTTCGAAAAAAGATCAAGAATCGATCGACAAAGCCGATGAATATGGAATTGCGATGGTCTTCACAGGCGTACGTCATTTCAAACATTAAGCGAGGTGTTCAATGATGAAAGTGTTGGTAATAGGCAAAGGCGGCCGTGAGCACGCCATCGCCCGCCAATTTTCAAAATCCCCTTCTGTTAGCCATGTCTATGCGGCTCCTGGCAACGATGGCATGCAAGGTGATGCACAGCTAGTCAATATTGATGAATTGGATTTTGCGGCTTTAAGCGATTTTGTTGTAGAACAAAATATTGATATCACCTTTGTTGGACCCGAACAGCCATTAGCGGAGGGCATCGTGGATTGGTTTGAAAAGCGCGGTCTGCGCATTTTCGGTCCAACAAAGATTGCAGCGCAGATTGAAGGCAGCAAGGCATTCGCTAAAAAGTTGATGAAAGAGCATCAGATTCCGACTGCAGACTATGAAACATTTAAAGAAACGGGCGCAGCGGTTGAATATATTCGCCAGAAAGGCGCACCAATCGTTATCAAAGCGGACGGTTTAGCTGCAGGAAAAGGTGTCGTCGTGGCGATGTCTGAAGAAGAAGCGATTGCCGCTGTCAATGACATGCTTGAAGGTCAGAAGTTTGGTGAATCGGGTTCTCGTGTTGTCATCGAGGAATTTTTGGACGGCGAAGAATTTTCGTTCATGTCGTTCGTTTACAACGGCAAGATCTACCCGATGCCGATTTCACAAGACCATAAACGTGCGTTTGATGGAGACCGGGGTCCAAATACAGGGGGCATGGGCGCGTATTCGCCTGTGCCGCAAATCTCAGCCGCTGCAGTGGAAGAAACCTTTACGAAAATTGTGGAGCCCGCTGTTAGAGCGATGGCCGAAGAAGAAGCACCATTCAACGGCATTTTGTATGCTGGCATCATTTTGACGTCAGCAGGTCCGAAAGTCATCGAATTTAATGCGCGTTTTGGCGATCCGGAAACGCAAGTGATCTTGCCGCTTATGAACTCGGATTTTGGATTATTCATGGATGCCGTTCTGGACGGTCGACCGTTCGAATTGGAGTGGGACAACCAGTCAGTATTGGGCGTCGTCGTAGCGGCTGAAGGCTATCCGGATTCAGTTGAAAAAGGCGCATTGCTTCCGGATTTGGCAAAGTTAAAAGACGTTGAAATAACACATGCCGGTACAAAAAGAATTGGGGACGATTTGGTCGGCAATGGCGGTCGCATTCTCTTTGTTTCTGCAACAGCAGCCGATTTGCAGAAAGCTCAGCAAAAAGTGTACGAAGAACTTGGAAAACTTGATTGGAAAGGGTTCTTCTTCCGTTCAGACATAGGCTGGCGTGCAATGTAAAACTCAATATGGTATAATATCAGATGACACAAATTCTTAGGAAAATGTGTCATTTTTTTTCACTACCCCGCCCTTGGGGTATTGATTTGCAGTTGAGGATTTTCAACAGCCCACGTTTACCTCTAAATCACACTTCAGATTAACTTAGTCACACCAGACTCCGTGAACAAAATCAGCAGGGCATCAAATTTCGAGAGGAGAAACATTTATGAATTGGTATGAAAAATTGAATCAATATTTTCCAGTAGAAGAAATGAAATCAAAAGAGCACATGGACACATTATTGAAAGAAAAGGGAAGCGTTTATTTTAAAGATGAGGGCCCTCACCATGTATTGATGTTTGCTGAGTTTCCAACTTTCACTTTTGTCGATTATTTGTTTGTATCAAAAGAATCGCGTGGCAGCGGCCTTGGGAAAAAAGCGCTGCAATTCTTGAAAAACAAAAACAAACCGATTATCCTTGAAGTTGAGCCTGTCGATTATGAAGACACAGACAGCGAAAAACGCCTTCGCTTCTATGCACGTGAAGGGTTTGAACATGCTGCTTCTATCGGCTATTGCCGTCGTTCACTCGCAACAGGTGAAGAAAACTCGATGGAAATTCTTTATTGGGCACCGAACAATGAATCAGAAGAAGAGATTTTCGAAGCGATGAAGAGAATGTACGGTGAAATCCATACGTATAAAGACACTCATTTCTACGGTGAATCATACGATCATGTTTCGAAGGTCTTAACATTCGAAGAAGAGGAAAAAGATAATCTTCTCGATCCGTTTAATAAGACAACTTCAAATAATTAATGAATTTATTATTAGCAGCCTGCGCAGATTCACTTCTGCGCAGGTTTTTATTATGATGCGGCAAGTAGAATAAACAGCCATGAATCTGCTTGCTTTAGGCAGAGTGACTGCGATCAGATGCATGAAGTTCTCGATTCTTTGTCTTTTGAAAATAGAAGTTAATGGTTTTTTTGTGTCAAATTCTAATCTGAATAATCTCATATTATACGGTCCTCCCTGTATTTTCATGCATTATTATGCTACGATATTATGTATGGAAATAGATTGAAAGAAGGTGCCTGCAATGGTGAATCCGCTATGGAGAAATAGAGAAATCAGAGAACAACTTAAAATAATTACAAAAGAGTCCTCACCGGATCTTGTGCTAACTAACGCAACGTATTTGCATGGCATCTTCAAGAAATGGGTGACGGGGAATATTTGGATCAAAGGCGACCGCATCGTCTATGCGGGCAAAGAGATGCCTTCAATCGGCGATTCCACTGAAGTCCAAGACATGGAAGGGAAATGGCTCGTGCCGGGTTATATCGAACCTCATGTCCATCCGTTTCAGCTGTACAATCCACAGACATTTGCCGATTACGCTGCGCAAGGCGGAACTACGTCGTTCTTGTCTGACAACCTCACACTGTTTTTGGCATTGGAGAACGAGAAAGCGTTTTCATTGCTTGATCAGCTGGCTGAATTGCCGTTTACGTTTTATTGGTGGACACGTTTTGATTCGCAGACGGAATTGCTCGAAGAAGATACATTATTCACTTCTAAAACAGTAGGCGAATGGCTTGATCGACCAGATGTGCTGCTTGGCGGCGAATTAACCGGCTGGCCGAAATTGATGGCTGGCGATGATCAGATGTTGTATTGGATTCAAAAAGCGAAAATAGGATTGAAAAAAATTGAAGGACACTTTCCTGGAGCTTCGGAAAAGACCTTGGCGAAGATGAAATTACTGGGAGCTGATGGCGACCATGAATCGATGACTGCAGATGAAGTCGAATCCCGTTTGTTGCACGGGTACGGAGTTACATTGCGTCATTCTTCGATTCGCCCGGATCTGCCGCATTTGCTGAAAGAAATCGTCGAACGGGATTTGAACGTTTTTGATAAATTAATGATGACAACTGATGGCTCAACACCTGCCTTTCATTTAGACGGCGTTATGGATCTGTGTATCAAAATTGCATTGGATGCTGGAGTGCCGGAAATCGACGCCTATACGATGGCTTCTTATAATGTAGCGAGATATTATAACGTCACGAGTTTACACGGATTGATAGCGACCGCTCGTTACGCCAATATCAATATATTGGACAGTCCAAGCAATCCAGTACCGTCGGGCGTAATTTCCAAAGGGGTTTGGTTGAAGAAAGACGGGGTTAAAGTTTCTTCACTGCCCGAAATCGATTGGTCGGTGCTTCCGGACTTAGACTTGGACTTTGATCTGACAGAAGATGATTTTCAATTTTCGATGCCGTTCGGGATCGAAATGATCAATGACGTTATCACAAAACCTTATTCGGTAAGCGTCGATACGCATGAGGGCCAATTGCCGAAAGATCATGAAGAAAGCTTTCTTATGTTATTGGACAAACACGGAAAATGGCGCGTCAATACGCTCATCAAAGGATTTGCATCCGGCGTCAGCGGATTTGCATCTTCTTATTCGAATACCGGTGACATCATTTTAATCGGTAAAAACCGGGAAGATATGAATACGGCTTTCGAGGAAGTGAAGCGGATGAAAGGCGGCATCGTTCTTGTAGAAGGCGGAGAAATGGTTTGTTCGCTACCGTTGCCAATTGGTGGAATGCTGTCTGACTTGCCGATGGAACAATTGATACCAAAAGAGCTGGAGTTAAAACAAGCGCTCAGAGAACGCGGATATCAACATGGAGATGCGATTTACTCGTTGTTGTTCTTACAAGCGACTCATCTGCCATATGTCCGGATTACGCAAAAAGGAATTTATAATGTCATGAGTAAAAAAATACTGTTTCCTGCATTCATGAGGGCTTAGCGATGAAAAAGTGGACAATTGGCTTGATCGTATTGTTGCTGGCAATTGGAGCAGGCGGTGTTTACTGGATGATGAACCAAGAACAACAACCGGAAAATGGAGAAGATGAACCTGCCAGCCCGGATGATTTACCAGGGGGGCAGGTCATTGCTCCGTTCACTGGGCTAACAGCAGGCGGCCCGTTTCCAAGTCGTCCGGTTATGGTCATTATCAATAACCATCCGGATGCACGGCCGCAAACCGGCTTAAACGAAGCGGATATTGTCTTTGAATTTATTGCCGAATACAATATCACACGTTTTGCGGCATTGTATCAAAGTGAGTTTCCAATAGAAATTGGTCCGATTCGCAGCGCCCGTGATTATTTTGTCGATTTAGCAGCGGCTTATGACGCTTTTTTTGTCGCGCATGGCTATAGCCCAGAAGCTAAAGCGATGCTTGAGTCGGGTACGGTGGACCATATCAATGGCATCGAATATGACGGAACATTGTTTCGGCGTTCTACAGACCGGATCGCTCCGCATAATTCCTATATAAGCTATGAAAACATTCAACTTGCAATGGAAATGACTGACGCTTCACCCGATTACCGTAGTAAAGCGCCTTATGCTTTCTTTCAAGGGGTTGAAAATGGTAAAATATCGGAACAGGCATCAATGCTTGAAGTGATGTACGGACAAAATTCTGATTTTACAAGCGCCTTTACATTTGATCAAACCACTCAGCGATACAAGCGGTCTTCAAATGGTATTCCGACGATCGATAAAGAAACATTGCAGCCGGTGGAAGTAGCAAATGTATTGGTGTTCGAAGCAGTTCATGAAACGATTGACGGCAAAGGGCGTCAATCGATCGATCTTGAAAGAGGCGGAAAAGCGCTGCTTTTTCAAAGTGGCGGTGTCCGTGAAATAGAGTGGAATTCACAAGACGGCATGCTTGTCCCTGTCGCTAGCGGCCAGACAGTTGAACTCGTTCCGGGGAAGACGTGGATTCACATTATACCGACCGATCCCGGAGTCGAACAATCGGTCCGCTACACCCCTTGATAAAAGGGTAGAAATGAAAGGACGGTTATGCCGCATGCAAGTTGATAAAATCCGTGGAAAACAAACAAACCAATTAATCGAAGCAGTCCTAGCATTAAAAGATACAGAAGAAGCGTATCGATTTTTTGATGATCTATGCACAATAAGCGAAATCCAATCGTTGTCTCAACGCTTGGAAGTTGCCCGTATGCTGCGATTGAAAAAAACATACGAAAAGATAAAGAACGAAACCGGGGCGAGCACGGCGACGATTTCGCGTGTGCGACGCTGCTTGAATTACGGGAATGATGGATATGATGAGATGCTTGGGCGTCTTTATCCGGATGAAAAACCATTCCAATTGCCAAAAGACTAACCGCGCAGCAAAGCCGTTTTACTGAATGAGACGTTTGAAAAAGAAGGGCTATCCCATAAGTCGAATATCAGACTTATGGGATAGCCCCCTTTTTTTTGTTATAATGATGAGATGAAATACGATTTATAGTTAGGTGGATGAATGTGGACTTCCATACATGGCGGCATGTTTTTAAACTAGATCCGGCTAAACCGATTTCCGATGGACAGTTGGAACGAATTTGCGAATCTGGGACTGATGCCATCTTGATTGGCGGAAGCGATAATGTCACACTCGACAATGTCTTGGATTTAATGGCACGTATCAGCCGGTACGCATTACCAACTGTGTTAGAAGTGTCGACCATCGATTCGGTGGCGCCAGGTTTTGATTATTATTTTATCCCGACCGTATTGAATAGTGAAAATCCCCGATGGATCAAAGGGCTTCATCATGAAGCCATACGGGAATATGGGGACATTATGGATTGGGATGAATTGATTCCCGAAGGGTATTGTATTTTAAATCCCGATTGCAAAGCGGCAAATTTAACCCAAGCGGATACGAGTCTCTCAACAGAAGATGTGCTTGCCTATGCAAGAATGGCTGAACACTTTTTCCGGCTGCCGATTTTTTATCTGGAATATAGCGGTGTATACGGTGATCCAACTTTGGTGAAAGAAGTCAAAACTGCTCTGTCTAATACGCGGCTATTTTATGGCGGCGGCATTGATGGGCCTGAAAAAGCGGCGGAGATGGCAAGCGCAGCGCACACGATTGTAGTCGGGAACATCATTTATGAAAATATCGAAAATGCGATTGCCACCGTCCAAGCAGTTGCAGAAATGGACAAGCAGTCGCTATAATAAAAAGAACAGACGTTCGAGGTGGTGCACAGTGGAAATGATTTCAAATAGTTTATTGAACGGGATGAATCCCGAGCAGGCAGAAGCGGTACAGGCAACAGAAGGGCCGTTATTGATAATGGCAGGTGCGGGGTCCGGAAAAACGCGTGTGTTAACGCACCGGATTGCCTATTTGGTATTGGAAAAACAAGTGTATCCGTCCAATATCCTGGCCATTACGTTTACCAATAAAGCAGCGCGCGAAATGCGCAACCGAATCGATGGTCTTCTTGGTCATGGCACGGGTGAACGCATGTGGGCATCTACATTTCACTCGATGTGTGTACGAATTTTACGACGTGATATCGACCGCATTGGCTTTTCAAAGAATTTCTCGATTTTGGATACGACCGATCAATTGACGGTCATTAAAAATGTCTTGAAACAACTAAACTTAGATCCAAAGAAATTTGAACCGCGTACAATGTTGAACGCGATTTCATCTGCAAAAAACGAATGCATCACGGCTGAAGACTTCGCAGCTAATATGAATGCGCATAATCCGTATGAAAAAACGGTGTCGGAAGTGTATGCGGCATACGCAAAACGTTTGCAGAAAAACCAGTCGCTCGATTTTGATGATTTGATCATGACGACATTGACCTTATTCAATAAGGTGCCGGAAGTGCTGGAATATTACCAGAATAAATTCCATTATATCCACGTAGATGAATATCAGGATACAAACAATGCCCAATATCAATTGGTGCAAAAACTAGCAAGTAAGTTCAAGAATATTTGTGTAGTCGGGGACTCTGATCAGTCGATCTATCGCTGGCGCGGAGCGGACATTACAAATATTTTGTCGTTCGAAAAAGATTACCCGAACGCGAAAGTGATCATGCTTGAACAAAATTACCGGTCGACGAAACGAATTTTGCAAGCGGCAAACGATGTCATTCAGAAAAACACAAGCCGCTATCCGAAAGAATTGCGCACGGATAATGCAGAAGGGCCGGCAATTACTTTGCATAAAGCTAGCGACGAGCGCCAAGAAGCGCAATATGTCGTACAGGAAATCCAGAAGCTGATGCAGCAGGAAAATTATAAAACCTCGGATTTTGCGATTCTTTATCGTACTAATGCCCAATCGCGTATTTTGGAAGAAATGTTCGTCAAATCGAATATGACGTATACAATCGTTGGCGGCACGAAGTTCTATGATCGAAAAGAGATCAAGGATCTTCTTGCATACCTGCGGTTGATTGCGAACAACGATGACGATTTATCGCTTGCGCGCGTGATCAATGAACCGAAGCGTGGAATCGGTGCGACCTCATTTGAAAAGATGGCCCGTTTTGCAATCGACCACGACCGGACGATCATGGATTCGCTGCAGGAAGTTGATTTTATGGGATTAACACCAAAAACGGCTCAAACAGCGCTTGAATTCCATGCGATGATCAACGGCTTTACGCAAATGCAGGAATATTTGTCTGTGACAGAGCTCGTTGAGGAAGTGTTGAAAAAATCAGGCTATCGCCAAATGCTGCAAAACGATAAAACGATCGAAGGCGAAAGCCGTTTGGAAAACTTGAACGAATTCTTATCCGTTACGCAAGCATTTGAAAAGCAAAGCGATGACAAATCTTTGGTGGCGTTCTTAACGGATCTCGCATTGATTTCGGACATCGATTCGCTTGATGATGACGAAGATGCAGATGGGCCGATCATATTGATGACGATGCATGCTGCAAAAGGACTCGAGTTTCCGGTCGTGTTCATTATCGGACTTGAGGAAAATGTTTTTCCGCACTCTCGCTCGAATAACGATGACGACGAGTTGGAAGAAGAACGGCGTCTCGCATACGTCGGCATCACCCGTGCGGAGAAGCGTTTGTATTTGACGCATGCGACATCACGTACGTTGTTCGGCAAAAGCAATTACAATATGCCGTCACGTTTCATCAGTGAAATTTCTGAAGAATTGATTGAGCAGACATTTGCCAATCATCGTGCAGGAGCGGCGACAAATTACAAACAAATGCCGAAACGTGCAGCGGTTACACGCCCTGCTTATAAACAATCCGGCGGCGACAAGCTTGGCTGGAAAGCTGGCGACCGCGCAACGCATAAAAAATGGGGCACCGGTACGGTCGTCAACGTTAAAGGCGACGGCGAACAAGTCGAGCTCGATATCGCATTCCCAAGCCCGGTCGGCATCAAGCGGCTATTGGCGAAGTTTGCACCTATTGAAAAAGAATAAGCAGGAGGATTTCCAATGGACCGAATACAAGCAGAACAAAGAGTGGTTGAGTTGAATGAAACGCTGAGGGCTTATGGCCATGCCTATTACGTGCTGGACAAGCCGGAAGTTCCTGATGCGGTGTATGACCAATTGCTGAACGAATTGATAGAACTTGAAAACTTGTATCCTGATTTGATCTTTCCGGATTCTCCTACCCAGCGCGTCGGAGGCGAACCGATTTCGAATTTCGAAAAAGTGACTCATTCAAGCCCGATGCTCAGCTTATCAAATGTGTTCAATGAAGAAGACATTCGTGAATTTGATAAACGTGTGCGCAGCGGTGCTGGCGACAATATCGAATATGTTTGCGAGTTGAAAATCGATGGCCTTGCCGTCGCGCTCCATTATGAAAATGGTCAATTTGTCCGCGGGGCGACGCGCGGCGATGGTCGTGTCGGCGAAGACATTACGGTCAATTTGCGAACCGTGCGAACGATTCCGTTGAAATTAAAAGAAGCCGAAGCAATTGAAGTGCGCGGGGAAGTCTTTATGCCGAAGAAATCTTTCCATGGCTTGAATGCTGAGCGCGGTGAACGCGGCGAAGAATTGTTTGCCAATCCGCGTAATGCTGCAGCCGGGTCGCTGCGCCAATTGGATCCGAAAATTGCAGCGAGCCGTAATTTGGATGTCTTCATTTATGGCATTGGCAGCGAAGGCGAATCGTACGGCTTAAGCGAGCACGATGAGTCGCTGAATTTCGTCGAAAAACTAGGTTTTAAAACTAATAATGAACGCAGAGTCTGCAAAAGTGTCGAAGAGGTGCTAGCATTCATCGACTATTGGCAAGAAAAACGTTCGGATTTACCATATGAGATAGACGGCATCGTCATAAAAGTGAACCGTTATTTGCATCAGCAAGACCTCGGGTTTACAGCGAAGAGCCCTAAATGGGCGACGGCCTATAAATTCCCGGCGGAAGAAGTGATGACCACTGTAAGGGACATCGAGCTCAGCGTAGGACGCACGGGCGTCGTCACGCCCACGGCTATTCTTGATCCGGTATCGGTGGCAGGCACCACGGTTCAACGGGCGTCGCTCCATAACGAGGACTTGATAAAAGAAAAAGACATTCGCATCGGTGATAAAGTAATCATCCGAAAAGCTGGAGATATCATTCCAGAAGTCGTTTTAGCATTAGTCGACCAACGCACCGGGGCTGAAGAACCGTTTGAAATGCCGGCTACTTGCCCAGCGTGCGATAGTGAACTTGTGCGGATTGAAGGCGAAGTGGCGCTGCGCTGCGTCAACCCGCAATGCCCCGCGCAAATTACGGAAGGCTTGATTCATTTTGTATCGCGCAATGCGATGAACATAGACGGTTTGGGTGAGAAAGTGATTGAACAATTATACCGTGAAGGCTTGATCGCGGATTTTTCCGACCTTTACAAATTGACGAAAGAACAATTGATGAACTTGGACCGTATGGGCGAAAAATCGGCGTCGAACTTGATAGCAGCTATTGACGCTTCGCGCAGCAATTCCATGGAACGCTTGTTGTTCGGCCTTGGCATCCGTCACGTTGGTGAACGTGGTGCACGCATTTTGTCCGAGCATTTTGGTTCCATGCAAAAGTTGATGGAAGCTGGAAAAGAAGAACTGGTGGAAATTCATGAAATCGGTGAAAAAATGGCAGATTCGATCGTTGCCTATTTTGATGCTGAAGAAGTTCAACAATTGATGGAACGTTTTGCAGAAGCAAACGTCAATTTAACGTATACCGGAACTCGTGTAATGGTAGAAGCGGGGGCAAATGCTTTCGCTGGTAAAAAAATTGTACTGACCGGCAAACTTGAGCAATTGACGCGTGGTGAAGCGCAAGAACGGATTGTTGCACTTGGCGGTAAAATAGCTGGAAGCGTCAGCAAAAAGACTGATTTGGTCATTGCGGGCGAAGAAGCCGGTTCGAAGCTTGAGAAAGCACTCGAGCTGAAAGTAAATGTCTGGGACGAAGAACGCCTCTTGGAAGAATTGAATAAATGAGGAGATTTATAAAATGAAACACATTTTGTGGATACCGGTCAGCATGTTATTGCTGGCAGGTTGTGTTCCTTCCGCTTCCGATGAAGCAGAAGTGTTAAATACAGAAGAATTAGCAGAAACGGCAATCATTCCAAGCATGCAGCTTGATGACCGGTATTACCGGACCTTGCTGCCTTATAAACAAAGTGCCACTCGTGGAACAATCATCAACCGGCTTAATTCCCGTTATGATATCGAAGAAGCAGAAGACGGCTTGCTGCGTTTATCGCAGCGTCAATTTTCGCCAGACGATTATTTTTTCCAGGAAGGCCAAAAAATTACGCGGGAAGACGCCAGTGCTTGGCTGAACCGTGAAAGTGATGATAATAAATTAGGATTGAATGCGGCAGACACGCTAACTGAGGAACAGAAGAAAGAAGGCGAGCGACCCGACCCTGAAATTTTGGCGCATATCGTGGAACAAAATTATTTGGTGAAAACCGATAAAGAAACCATTCGTCTTGGCGGCGTTTCAATCGGGCTTGCATTGAACTCGATTTATTATAATTCTGTGGATGGCGTGTCCTATGAAGAGTCCATTTCCCAAAAAGAAATAGACAAAGAAGGCAAGCGTATGGCTGCTGCCATCATTAAGCGGCTTCGTGAAAAAGAAGGCATGAAAGACATTCCGATTTCGGTTGGCTTATTCAAGCAAGGCAGCCGCGGCTCCATTGCACCTGGCACTTATTTTGCCTTCGGTGTCGCACCTAAAGGCGAAAACGACGTTGCAAATTGGACGCCGGTCAATGAAGAATATGTCATTTTCCCAACTTCAGGTGCAGGAGATAAATACCGTGATGTTGATACGTCGTTCCGAAACTTCAAGATGGACGTGGAAGAGTATTTCTCGAATTTCACGAGCGTCATTGGAACAGGTTTTTACCAGGAAGATCAATTACGCCGATTGAAAATCGATATACCTGTGCAATTCTACGGCTCTGCTGAAATAATCGGCTTTACACAATATTTGACTGGACTTGTGCTTGAGCATTTTCCAGAGAATATTGAAGTGGAAGTCAGTGTAACGTCGACAAACGGTCCGGAAGCGCTTGTCCTAAGAAAAGCGGGACAAACTGAACCGATTGTCCATATTTATGATTAATTTGTACTGGAACGGGGGCAGCCATGCGGCTGTCCCTATTCATTGTTTTAGAAAAATGGTATGATATAGCGTATGTTTACTGAATCCGGAGGTGTAGAGAAATGGCGAAAATGACAAAAGAAGAAGTGATTGAAGTAGCGCATTTGGCGCGCTTGGCGATTACTGATGAAGAAGCGGTACATTTTGCGGATCAATTGGAAGCCATCACGAATGCGATGGAATTGCTTAGCGAATTGGATACGGAGAACGTAGAACCAACAACGCATGTATTATCAATGGTCAACGTATTGCGCGAAGACAAAGCGGAAGCTGGATTAGACCGCGAATTGGTATTGAAAAACGTAAAAGAACACGAAGCTGGTCAAATCAAAGTTCCAACTATTCTAGATTGATTGTGAGGAGGGTATAAAAATGGGCTTAGCAGATAAAACCGCAGCAGAGCTGCAAGAACTGATACATACAAAAGAAACGACGATTGTGGAAATGGCTGAAAACGCATTTGAGCGGATTGCAGCAGTGGATTCAAAAGTCGATGCTTTTTTGGCGCTCGATAAAGAAGGCGCTTTGAAAAAAGCCGCACAATTGGATGAAACCCCAATGAGCGACCGAGGACCGCTATTCGGCTTGCCAATCGGTGTCAAAGACAATATCGTGACAGAAGGCATTGAAACAACTGCGTCAAGCCGCATTTTAGAAGGATTCAATCCGATTTACAATG
This sequence comes from Planococcus sp. (in: firmicutes), assembly GCA_041553775.1. Classification (GTDB taxonomy): domain Bacteria; phylum Bacillota; class Bacilli; order Bacillales_A; family Planococcaceae; genus Planococcus. The sequence continues at coordinate 64,036 of JBFEIJ010000004.1, read as the reverse complement.
CGACAGTCGTTGAAAAACTGAATGCTGCTGGCATGGTCATTGTCGGTAAGTTGAACATGGACGAATTCGCAATGGGTTCTTCTAACGAAAACTCTTATTACAAAAACACGAAAAACCCATGGAACTTGGAAACTGTGCCAGGCGGTTCTTCAGGTGGTTCAGCCGCGGCTGTAGCTGCTGGAGAAGTGCCGTTCACATTAGGGTCTGACACAGGTGGATCGATCCGCCAACCGGCTGCTTTTTGTGGCGTAGTGGGCATGAAGCCTACTTACGGACGAGTTTCACGATTCGGTTTAATTGCATATGCTTCATCGCTCGATCAAATCGGACCGTTGACGCGTACAGTTAAAGACAATGCGCTTCTTTTGAATGCTATTGCAGGGCACGACGACAAAGATTCAACTTCAGCGAATGTTGAAGTACCAGACTTTACTGCCGCATTGACAGGCGATATTACTGGACTGCGCATTGGCGTACCAACAGAATATTTTGCTGAAGGCGTAGGAGAAGCTGCAAAACAAGCAGTCCGCGATGCGTTGAAAGTGCTTGAAGAAAAAGGTGCGACGTGGGAAGAAGTCTCGTTGCCGCATTCCAAATATGCATTAGCTACGTATTACTTGATTGCTTCATCTGAAGCGTCTTCAAACTTGTCGCGTTTTGACGGAATCCGCTACGGATACCGTACAGAAAAAGCGGGCAATTTGCTTGATTTCTACATGAATACACGTTCAGAAGGATTCGGCGACGAAGTGAAACGCCGCATCATGCTTGGGACGTATGCATTGAGCTCAGGTTATTATGATGCTTACTATAAAAAAGCACAAAAAGTGCGCACGTTGATCAAACAAGATTTCGACAAAGCGTTTGAGAAATTCGACGTCATCATTGGCCCAACAACACCGACGCCAGCGTTTAAAATCGGTGAAAAAATCGATGATCCCTTGACGATGTATGCCAATGATATTTTGACGATTCCAGTCAACCTTGCGGGAGTTCCAGCTATTTCAGTTCCATGCGGATTCGAAAACGGCTTGCCGCTTGGTTTGCAAATCATCGGAAAATATTTTGATGAAGAAACAGTTTACCGTGTTGCGGATGTATTCGAACAGGCAACTGATTTCCATAAAAAAACTCCTCAAGTATGGGAGGGAGCTGCCCAATGAATTTCGAAACAATTATCGGACTCGAAGTACACGTCGAGTTGAAAACAGAATCCAAAATGTTCTCGCCAGCACCTGCTCATTTCGGTGCTGAGCCGAACACAAATACAAACGTAATCGACTTAGGCTACCCAGGCGTTTTGCCGGTAGTGAATAAGACAGCAGTCGATTGGGCGATGAAAGCTGCTTTGGCATTAAACTGCCAAATCAACCGCCACACAAAATTCGATCGCAAAAACTATTTTTATCCAGATAATCCGAAAGCGTATCAAATTTCACAATTTGATGAGCCGATCGGCGAACACGGCTGGATTGAAATCGAAGTGAAAGGCGAGAAAAAACGCATCGGCATCACGCGCCTTCATATGGAAGAAGACGCTGGTAAACTGACGCATACAGGCAATGGCCATTCATTGGTCGACTTGAATCGCCAAGGCACGCCGCTGATTGAAATCGTTTCAGAACCGGATATTCGTACTGCTGAAGAAGCATACGCTTATTTGGAAAAAATCAAAGCCATCATCCAATACACAGGTGTTTCTGATGTGCGGATGGAAGAAGGGTCTCTTCGTTGCGACGCCAACATCTCGTTGCGTCCATACGGTCAAGAGCAATTCGGTACGAAAACGGAATTGAAAAACTTGAACTCGTTCAACTATGTCCGTAAAGGCATTGAGCACGAGCAAGTCCGTCAAGAGCAAGTCTTGTTATCAGGCGGCGTCATTCAACAAGAAACACGCCGTTACGATGAATCTACAGGCAAAACACTTTTGATGCGCATCAAGGAAGGTTCGGACGATTATCGTTATTTCCCAGAACCGGATCTTGTCGACATTGTCATTGACGATGCTTGGTTAGAGCGAGTACGCGCAGAAATCCCGGAATTGCCGGATGCACGGAAAGTGCGTTATGTATCGGAAATGGGCTTATCTGAATACGATGCGATGGTCTTAACGCTGGCAAAACCGATTTCCGATTTCTTTGAAGCGACAGTAGCTGCCGGTGCAGATGCAAAACTCACTGCAAACTGGTTGATGGGTGAAATTTCAGCTTATCTAAATGCTCAGCAAAAAGAATTGGCGGATACGGCCTTAACGCCAGAAGGTTTGGCTGGTATGATCAAGCTAATTTCAGATGGCACAATTTCAACGAAAATCGCGAAAAAAGTATTAACGGAACTTGTTGAAAAAGGCGGCGATGCAAACGACATCGTTAAAGCTAAAGGGCTTGTGCAGATTTCAGATGACGCAACTTTACGCGAATTGGTCACAAACTCGTTGGACAACAATCCCCAGTCGATCGAAGATTTCAAAAACGGCAAGGACCGCGCAATCGGATTCCTCGTCGGACAAATCATGAAAGCAACAAAAGGGCAGGCGAACCCGCCGATGCTCAATAAAATCCTTCTCGAAGAAATTGCGAAAAGGTAAAACTGAAATGGCCCGCCTAGCGGGTCATTTTTTAATGTGTGAAAAAGATAATGCAATATAGGTTGAAGCTTTCGCTTTCTGGAAGTAAACTAAGAGTGACAGCAAATCCCAACTTCATAGCATCTGGAACAATCGCTTAGTTTTGCGAGCCTTTAAAAAAGGGTAAAGAATGGCATAGAAGGATTTTCATACGCTAGGTAACCTTGTTGCCTGAAACTATGTGACAAATCCGATGGACAATTCTAGCGATGAAGGAGAAGTGATTTGCTTATGACAACGGAGCAGCAGTATTTCGAGAGTGGGATTCCGATTGAAAGCTACATGGCTCAAATGGAATCCAATCAAGAAAAAACCTATTCGATTTATGAGAAATTCAATTTGCCTGAAGATCCAGAATTGACGGCGTTGGTAAAAGAAAAACAACCGCACATTTTGGCGATTACAGAAGACTGGAATGGCGATGCGATGATGAACAACGCAATTCTGAGGAAAATGGCCGAGGCTACAGGTATGAAAGTGCGCTGTATTTCGCGAGATGCCAACCTGGAATTGATGGACCGTTATTTGACGAATGGAGCTCCTGCAATTCCAAAATACCTAATATTATCGCAAGAAGGCGAAGTGCTAGGGACATGGGGGCCGCGCGCGCCAAAAGTGCAAGAATTCGTAGATGAACAAAAAGCGAAGCTGCCTGAAAAAAATGATCCCCAATACGAAATTCATAAGAAAACAATCGATGGAGAAATTTCAGATGGCTTCACATGGAACAGTGATTTTTGGCAAATCGTCTATGAAGATTTCCGGAAAGCGTTAAAAGAAAGTTTGTAGTAAGGAAGACCGGCTCAATGTCGGTTTTTTTCTTGGGTGCAACTTTTATGAGCGCGAGGAATCCTATTAAGTATAAGAACGTTGAGAAAGGCTGAATCTTTTATGAAACGTGCACGAATTATTTACAATCCGACTTCAGGTCGTGAACTTTTTCGCAAGCATTTGCCGGAAGTACTGGAGAAAATGGAGCGAGCTGGATATGAAACGTCTTGCCATGCGACAACTGCAGAAGGCGATGCCACAGTCGCTGCTGCAGATGCAGTCAGACGCAATTTTGATTTAATTGTAGCGGTGGGCGGCGATGGAACGTTGAACGAAGTGGTATCAGGAGTGTCCGTTTTTGAAAATCGTCCGAAAATCGGTTTGATTCCGATGGGAACGACCAATGACTTTGCGCGCGCTGTACAGATTCCGCGGGATATTAACAAAGCCGTGGATATTATCATTGAAGGCAGTTCCATTCCAGTAGATGTCGGGCTAATGAACGATCGGCATTTCATCAATATTGCCGGAGGCGGCAGGCTGACGGAATTGACATACGAAGTGCCAAGTAAATTAAAAACGATGCTTGGACAAATGGCGTATTATTTAAAGGGCATTGAAATGATTCCATCTATCCGTTCTTCCAAAGTTCGCATTGAATACGATGGTCAAGTATTTGATGATCATGCAATGATGTTCTTGATCGGCTTGACGAATTCTGTAGGCGGCTTTGAAAAATTAGCTCCGGATGCCAGTATCAACGACGGTAAATTCACTTTATTGATTTTAAAAGAATTGAATATGGCAGAATTTATCCGCGTAGCTTCACTCGCTTTACGTGGGGAACATTTATCAGACCCCCATGTAATTTATGCGAAAGCGAGCGAAATCTCCGTCTCTTCAGATGAGCGGGTGTTGTTAAATCTTGATGGTGAATATGGCGGCTTATTGCCGGCAACCTTTAAAAACTTGGCTCGCCATATTGAAGTGATGGTGCCAATCGATTCCATCAACGAGAAAGATCGAAAATAGGAATGTTGCGCAATAATGTTCATTTACATATGGCGCTAACATAAAAAAAGCTGTCCGCACATGTCATTTAGAATGACGTGTACGGGCAGCTTTTTCGATTGCTTACATCAATTCAATAGCGGCATCTTGTTCGGCGGCAAGTTTTGGAAGATGATCGATTGGCTCCCAATGAAATTGGAATGTGCGGCCGTTGTCTTGGCCGTCGCTGACAATCGTGTGTTCCCATGATTCAACCGGTTCGCCGACATATTCAAAATGGAAGATATTCCGCTCATAAGCTTTGTCCTGATGTTCAGGATAATAAGTGTATTTGTGAATTTTCCCTTCGAATTCCAACACGACTCGCGGTAATCCCGTCTCTTCTTGGACTTCGCGGTACAAGGCATCAATCAGCATTTCGCCTTCTTCAATCGTCCCCCCTGGAACTTGCAATCCGGCTTCAGGTTCGCCTTTATGAGTAAAGACCAGCAGTTCTTTTTGCTCTTCTGGTCCACGCGTAATATACGCAAATACTTTTCGTTTTGTTCTCATGCTGCATCATCCTTTGGTTTTGTTGTATTATCAGAATACTAAATATTTAGAAATTATTCAATCATTTAATTACATTGTTTGTCACAAGTTATTCAAAGCTGTCGAAAATAACCTGCCGCCTTGGTGTTTAGGAATCGAGCCGTAAGGAGAGATAAGGTACAATAGGGATATAGCTAAAGCACGGCAATCTTTCGGATTTTGAAAGGGGAAAACGGAATGGGATTTGAAGATACGGCCTTATTAAGTCGAATTTTAACGTTAATGACACTTTCTTTCCATATTCTTTACGCAACAATCGGTGTAGGGATTCCATTGATGATCATGATTGCGCAATGGGTCGGCATCAAGAAAAATGACGAGCACTACATTCTATTGGCTAGACGCTGGGCACGAGGATTTGTGATTACGGTAGCTGTCGGGGTGGTAACCGGGACGGCAATCGGTCTTCAATTATCGTTATTGTGGCCGAATTTCATGCAACTGGCAGGTAACGTAATCGCGTTGCCGCTCTTTATGGAAGTATTCGCTTTTTTCTTTGAAGCCATTTTCCTCGGCATTTATTTGTATACATGGGATCGATTTGAAGATCAGCGCAAGCATTTATTGTTACTCATTCCGGTTGCGCTTGGCGCAGCGGCATCGTCGCTTTTCATCACGATCGTCAATGCCTTTATGAACCAGCCGCAAGGATTTGAAATTCTGGGCGGTGAGTTTATCAATGTGGAACCGTTGATCGCCATTTTCAACCCGGCGGTGCCAACCAAAGTTGCGCACGTCATGTCGACGGCGTTTATGACGTCGGCGTTCGTGCTGGCATCTATTGCAGCTCTCCGGATGATTGGTGGATCAAACCACGTCTATCACAAAAAAGCATTATTCTTAACAATGAAGATCGGGTTGATCTTCTCGATTTCAACAGCGATCATTGGCGATTTTTCCGGAAAATATCTGGCGGAATACCAACCTGAAAAATTGGCTGCCGCTGAATGACATTTTGAAACAGAGGGCGAAGCCGGATTGATCTTATTCGGGATACTCGACGGGGAGGAACCGAAATACGCCATTAAGATTCCGTATGCGTTAAGTATTTTGGCACACGGCGTACCAGGAGCGGAAGTAATCGGACTTAACGAATTCCCTGAAGATGAGCGGCCGCCGCTGTGGATCCATTATTTATTCGACACGATGGTCGGCATCGGCATGTGGCTGGCGTTCTTCTCGATGGTTTATGTGATCGGCGCATGGCGCGGCTGGGCGATGGTCCGCGCGAAATGGTTCCGCTGGTTGCTTCTTGCGACGGGACCACTCGCGTTAATCGCTATTGAAGCAGGCTGGTGGTTCACGGAAGTGGGACGCCAGCCATGGATTCTAAGAGGCCATATGAAGACGGCGGAAGCCGCGACGACGAGTGGACAGGTCGATTTAATGATCATCTTGTTCGCAGGCTTGTACATCATTCTCGGCATCGGAACGATTGTTGTGCTGACACGCATGTATAAACGAAATCCGGTTGAAAAAGAATTGGCTGATCGGGAAGCGAGAAAAGGCGGTGGACACGAATGACTTTAGAAATTATCGGAATCTCGGTTTTATGGTTGTTCCTGTTCTTATATGTCATCGTCGCATCGATCGATTTCGGTGCAGGTTTTTTCAATGCCTACAGCGCGTTCACCAATAAACAGCATATCTTAACCGGCATCATTCAACGTTATTTGTCGCCGGTGTGGGAAGTGACGAATGTCTTTTTCGTTTTTTTCTTCGTCGGCATTATCGGGTTCTTCCCGCAAACCGCATTTTATTACGGCACCACGTTGTTGGTGCCGGCTAGCATCGCGTTGATCTTGCTGGCGATTCGCGGCTCTTATTACGCATTCGCAACGTATGGAGCGAAAATCGACCACCGCGGTTATATTTTCATGTACGGCTTGTCCGGGTTATTGCTCCCGGCATCGTTGTCACCGGTCTTGGCCATGTCAGAAGGCGGCTTTATCAAGATGGACGGCGATTCTCCGTATCTGGATTATTTGGCGCTCTTCACCAGTCCGTTGACTTGGAGTATTGTCGTATTGAGTTTGGCCGCTGTTCTTTACATTTCAGCTGTGTTCCTTACTTGGTATGCGAGCAAGGCCGGTGATGCGAAAGCGACTCATTTGATGCGCAAATACGCATTGCTATGGGCAGGACCGACCATTATCACCGCAACTGGGATTATCTTTGAATTGAGCAGCCATAACGTAGAACATTATGAACGCTTGCTTGATCTTTGGTGGATTTTTGGATTGTCGTTCTTGCTGTTTCTCGGAACGGTTTATCTGCTTTGGAAACGGCGCAATTACGGCTGGGCTTTTATCTTGTTAGTCGGCCAGTTTTTCACCGCCTTTTTCGCTTACGGGGTTTCCCATTATCCGTATTTGCTTTATCCGTATTTGACAATCTACGACAGTTTCACGAATGAAACGATGGCCATTGCGTTGATCATTGCGTTTATCGCAGGACTTGGTTTGTTATTGCCTTCGCTGTACCTATTGTTCAGGTTGTTCTTGTTCGATAAAGATTACGTTAAAGGGAAATCGGATTACCACGCATAAAGGAGGAAATAGAAATGCAGGATTTTCTAATATTCTATGCGCCATTCATCGTTTTAATCAGCGCCATTGTGGCTGCTTTCTGGGTTTCCCTGAAAGACGGGGTTGTTACACACGATAAAAAATAATACGCGCGTGCAGGCTTTTCGCCTGCCGCGCTTTTTCTTTGCACCAGTAAAAGGGCGTATAAACAGGGCTCTTTGAAATCTGCATTCAGTAGTGAATATTGCCATTGCCCTATGTTATAATGACGGAATGTGAAATGGAGTGAACGAATTGAAACCAGTACAGAAAAACGACAGGCTGTTAGTCCATGTAGAAGATTTAACGCACGACGGTGCGGGCGTTGCGAAAGTGGACGGTTATCCGCTATTTATCCAAGGTGCGTTGCCAGGAGAAGACGTGCATGTACACGTCTTAAAAACCTTGAAATCGTACGGCTTTGCCAAATTGCTAGAAATTCAAAACGCATCACCTAACCGAGTAGATGCGCCGTGTCCCGTCTTTGATACATGTGGCGGCTGCCAAATTCAGCATTTGTCTTATGAAGGGCAAAAGCTATTTAAACAGAAAATGGTGCGCGATGCGATCACACGTATTGGGAAATTGCCGGACGTTCCGGTTCATGCAGTAAAAGGCATGGAAGAACCATGGCGCTACCGCAATAAATCACAGATACCATTTGGAGTTCAAAATGGTCAAACAGTAGCGGGCTTTTACGAAAGCCGCTCGCATAATATTGCGGATACAGACGTTTGCCTGATTCAGACAGTAGAAGCAGATGCGATTATGAATGGCTTGAAAAAGAGCTTGGTTGAAATGGGCATCGAACCGTATGAAGAACAAACACATCGCGGCCAGCTGCGCCACGTAGTTGTCCGCAAAGCGCGTGCGACCGGTGAAATTATGATTGTGCTTGTAACGAAGAAAAAGAAATTCCCGCAAGCAGAGAAAGCAATCGAACTCATTCGTGCTCTTGTTCCAGACACGGTATCGATTATCCAGAACATCAATTCTGAAAAGACCAACGTCATTTTTGGCAATGAAACAGTGGTGCTTTGGGGCAAAGAAGTGATTGAAGACCGTATTGGCGATGTACGTTTCGAAATTTCGGCGCGATCGTTCTACCAAATCAATCCGATCCAAACCGAGACGCTTTACGGACAAGCGCTGGAATATGCCCAATTGACAGGCACTGAGACGGTCATTGACGCTTATTGCGGCATTGGGACCATTTCGCTTTTCTTGGCACAGCAAGCAAAATTCGTCATGGGCGTGGAAATTGTTCCGCAAGCGATTGAAGACGCTAAACGCAATGCTGAATTAAACGGCTTCACGAATACCTTATTTGAGGCAGGACCTGCTGAACAAGTAATTCCGAAATGGTATAAAGAAGGCAAGACAGCAGATGTTCTAGTCGTTGACCCGCCGCGTAAAGGCTGCGATGAACAATTATTGCGGACCATTTTACAGCAGCGTCCGGGACGTGTTGTTTATGTTTCATGCAACCCGTCAACACTCGCTCGTGATTTGCGAATTCTTGAAGACGGTGGCTATCGTACAAAAGAAGTGCAGCCGGTTGATATGTTCCCGCAAACAACCCATTGCGAAGCAGTGGCTTGGTTGGAATTAGCTGAGTAAAAGAATAAATGAATATAGAACCAGGATGCCGGACATTGAGTCCGGCATTTTTTAATCTTTGAAAAGTTTAGAGTAATCGTATTTTCCGAAGCTTATCGCTCGCTTTCCGTGGGGCGGGAATCGAGCCTCCTCGTTCGCTTACCGCTCTCTGCGGGGTCTCTCAAACCCGCTAACCCCACTGGAGTCGAGCGAACGCTTCTCCAAATACGTAGATAGTTCATTTATTATTTGAAGTAGTAAGATACATTAGTTAATCAAAAGGTTGTAAAGTTTATGGTACGCTCTAACATCTCTGCTAGACCATAATTTTAGTCATTGTGTTAACTCCCCTGCGATAGAATCAGATTTGCGATAGGGTTAATAAATGGACAAATATTAGAATTTTCAATATATTTAGCGTAAGGTGACTAAAATATTTCCAGGTTCCTGAAGAGACAGGAGGAGCAGAAAATGGGCAGGACCAAACTTCTTTACCGCTTAGGAATGCACCGGTCGAAAAAAAGGATGCTAAATGAGTTTGGGGATGAATTTTGGTATGAATTCAAACAGACGGCCGATAGTTGGATGGAAGAGATTTTACCAAAAGTGCCGGACATCGGACAAAGCGTATTCCGCACTAGTTACGATATGTGCCCGGCGTATATCGCTTGGTACAAAACATTAATAGCAATGGGATTTTCAAGTAAAGAAGCGGGGGAGGAGCTATGGGTTATTTCGGAAGACTTGCTGGCGCTGATTCCAAAAGGGAAACTTAAGCTGCCGATGAAGGGGCATATGGTAGGATTCCGAGACGATGCCGCTTTGCACGAACAGCGAGACAAAGCAGGAAAACTTCACCCATACGATTGGAAGATTGCATTCACAGAAGTGGATGAAGATCATTTCAAAATTGATATAACTGAATGCGCGATGATGAAACTGAGTGAGGATTTTGATGCGTTAGGCATGTTCCCGACAGTTTGCCGTATTGACTTTCTAGCGGCCCACGTGATGGGCAATGGCTTTGCACGCACAAAAACCTTGGCGGATGGAGACGAGTGCTGCAATTGTATGTATGCCGTGGGAGGCACATGTGAATGGAACCCGGAAAGCGGATTTGACGATAGAAAATAACGATGGAAGGGGTGGCATGATGCATATTGGAATCATTGTGCATTCCATGACCGGACACACATACAGCGTGGCGGAGGAACTAAGCCAGAAGTTAATGGATAAAGGGCATTTGGTGAACTTGGAAAAAGTGGTGCCGGAGGATGAGCAGGCAAAGGAAGCAAAATTGAAGACAATTCCATCAATCTCACCGTATGATTTATTGATATTTGGTGCGCCTGTTCATGGGTTCGCAGTGTCTGCGGCCATGCGACTGTATTTGGGACAATTGTCAGAGATGGAAGGGAAAATGACGGCTTTGTTTGTGACAGAAGCGTTCCCGTTTCCGTTTATGGGAGGCAATCGCGCAATTAGTCAGATGAAAAAAATCTGTGAATCCAAAGGGGCGGATGTTTATGAAACAGGGGTCATCAATTGGTCACGCAAAACACGCCAAGCAAAAATTGAAGACATGATCGACCGCTTCTGCGACTTTTCAGATCGACCGCTTGAAAGATCAAATCAAAAATAAAAAATACATTTTTTTGTTTTATTTCTGCAAGCGAAAGGTTTTAAATGAGTGCTTTAGAGGTAAAGAAAGGAGAGTAAATTACTAAGGAGAGAACGATCATCATGGAACAGATACCTGAATCGAAATTTGAAGATAAACGATCCATCATCATTGACCATTTAGTGGAACAAAATGTATTTAAAATAGATGGAAGACAGCTGTATGAATTGTCTTTATATGAATTGATGAAAAGCTATACAGAAGAAGTTTGAGCCGGCCGATTCCGGCTTTTTTTCAATGCCAGAAAATAAGAGTGTGAGATCAGCTGTACATCCGAAATTGGGAGGGAACCTGATGCATCATGAAAAACTAGAGAAATACCGACTTGAGCAATTGAATGGCAAATCCATTATGGCGCTCCAACAGGCAATGACCAAAGGGGAACTGACTTCAGAAGAAATCGTTTTAATGTACAAGGAAAATATTTCGCTGTCCAGTAAGCGTATCAATGCCGTATTGGAAATCAATCCTGAAGCGATCCAAATTGCTCGAGCCATGGATTTTGAACGCCAGCAAAATAAAGTTCGGTCCCCGTTGCATGGCATACCGGTTTTGTTGAAAGACAATATGGATACTGCGGACAAGATGCATACAAGTGCAGGATCATTGGCGTTAAAAAATCATTATGCCCTTCGCGATGCGAAAGTCGCCGAACGATTGCGCAGCGCGGGAGCAGTCATCCTCGGCAAGGCAAACATGACAGAATGGGCGAACTTCATGTCGGATAAAATGGACAATGGGTTTAGCTCGCGAGGCGGGCAAGTGAACAACCCTTACGGTGCATTTGATGTTGGAGGCTCAAGTTCCGGTTCCGCAGCCGCGGTTGCTGCGAATCTCGTTGCAGCGGCGATAGGAACTGAAACGTCTGGGTCTATTATTGATCCAGCTTCTCAAAACAGCATTGTCGGCATTAAACCGACGATTGGGTTGGTCAGTCGGTCTGGAATTATTCCAATTTCCCAAACACAGGACACTGCGGGGCCACTTGCGCGCTCAGTTGAAGATGCTGTAATTGTTCTGGCTCAGTTGATCGCGCATGACCCTGAAGATCCGGTTACCATCTGTGCCGAGCATTTCAAAGCTTATGACTGGACCAAGCATTTCATAAAAGATGGATTGCGCGGCGTAAAGTTAGGCGTGCCAAGAAACCTTTTTCAAGACCAGCTGCCGTCCGAGCAATTGGAGCTGTTCAATGAAGCGCTCGATAAGCTGAAACAATGCGGCGCACAAATTATTGATGATGTCGATCTAGGGATCACGCAGGAAGATCTAGGTTTTGCTGTACTCGTACATGAATTCAAATCTGGCATTAATCATTATTTAGCGAAAACTTCAATTGAAAACCCTGTTCGCAATCTGCAGGATGTAATCGCTTTTAACCAGGCACATGCTGCAGAGACATTGCAATATGGTCAGAACCTGTTCGAGGAAGCCGCTTCTACTAGTGGTACATTAACGGAAAGAGAATACGTGGAAGCTTTGGAGCGCAACCGCTTTTTGGCTGGCAATCACGGCATTAGTGCTACGTTGGAAAAGACGGGGGCGGATGCTCTTTTATTGCCCAAAGCCTATGGCGGCAATGTTGGAGCGGCTGCCGGCTTTCCATCTATTACAGTGCCATTTAGTTTTACCTCCGAGAATGAACCGTTTTCTATCACATTCATGGGAAAAGCGTTCAGTGAACCTCAGTTGGTAGAGTACGCCTATGCTTTCGAGCAATTCGTTCAAGGGCGGAAAGAACCATAACACAATAAAGCCACACCTGAAAAGCCAAATGGCGTTCAGGTGTGGCTTTTTTTTGTCTAGAGTTTGGCTAATTGCTTCCATACATGCTCAAGCAATGCTAGCAATTCAGGGTCGTGATCCGGTTTATGGGAAATAGTGCCAAGTACACTTTCAATCAATGCTTTTCGCGGAGATGCTGCCTGCAATTCGTCGCCTAAAAAAGAAATAAGTTGAATGGCCGTTTCATCTGCAGTCGTTGCTTGGCTATAAGTTTCGAGCTGTGCCCCAAGCGTTTGCAAAGATAAATTTTCGGCATGCTTTTTCGGATAAAGCGATGTTGCCTGGATAAAGCGGTCTTCAGATGCAATTTGATGAGTGATCGATACATCAAGTCGCCGAATGAGAAATGAAGCGAGTTTATCGGTTGGCACCATCTCATTAGATGTCGTTTTCCACAAATGAAAAAGCTGTTGAATGGAGCCGTGGAGCGTAGCCGCATTGTCGAAGGCATACGGTTTCGCTTCCTCGCCAAACACATCGACAATTCGAGATGCAATCCAAGCGAGTTCTTTTAAATAAGTGAGTTTGGCAAATTCTTTTAATTCCTCGTCTTGTGAGTAAAAGATGCTTTCGTAAAGAGAAAAAAGATTCTTTTTCTGTGCCAACTCGATGCGAATGCTCAATTGATTGGCGAGCACTTGTGGATCGCTGACAGATTGGCCGGCAGCTGCCGCCATTCGCAATTGGCTAAGTTCGCTGCCGATCGACTCCATAATGGCGATCAAGCATTGTGTTTTGGAAGTGAAATAATTATAAAATGTCCCTTTTGAAACACCCGCTTCATCTAAGATGTCCTGGATTGAAGAGGCATTATAGCCTTTCGTGATAAATAGCGTATGAGCTGCATTGACAATGTTTTGTTTTTTAGGATTCATATTTTCACCTTCATACTTTCAGTCTAATTTCATGATAGCCCGAAAACGCAGGTTAATCAACAACATTGGACTATCGGTATATTTTTATTGATAAAAATAGACTATCGGTATAGAATGATGCAATGAAGAGATTCAGAATTGAATTACAGTAAGAATTAATGGAGGAATTTAGAAGATTAAAGAACAGAAAAAACCGCCGTATGGCATAATCGCGATTCTCTTTACCGGAGCATTTGTGGCTATTTTTACGCAGACTTTATTGAATGTTGCCTTGCCCTCGATCATGGCAGATTTAAATATTGAAAATGCATCGACTGTGCAGTGGTTGATTACCGGTTATATGCTTGTAAACGGAATTTTAATACCTGCGAGCGCGTATTTCATCCAGCGCTATTCAAACCGTTCCATTTTCATCGTGGCCATGTCGTTGTTCTCGTTAGGAACCTTGATCGCAGCAGTGTCGCCAACGTTTGGTATTTTGCTTGCGGGACGAATGATTCAAGCTTCGGGCTCAGCTTTAATGATGCCTCTTTTGATGAATGTCATGCTCGCTGCTTTTCCTGTTGAGAAAAGAGGGTCGGCTATGGGATTCTTCGGCTTGGTTATGGTCGTAGCGCCAGCAATCGGTCCTACTTTATCAGGTTTCATCGTTGAACATTATTCATGGCGTGTGTTATTTTGGATCGTTTTGCCGATCGCATTGACATCGCTCTTGCTTGGTGCCGTGAAACTGAAAAACCTGACTTTCCAGGACCGGGAAATTTCGCTTGATAAGGCGTCGGTGATTTTATCCAGTATCGGGTTTGGTGGTATTTTATATGGCTTCAGTTCCGCAGGTTCGATGGGATGGGAGACTCCAGCCGTTTATGGAACGATTTCAATTGGCTTGGTCGCACTCGCAATTTTTGTTTGGCGCCAGCTGAAACTCGATAAGCCGCTTCTGCAAGTGCGGATTTACAAATACCCGATGTTTGCCTTATCTTCAGTGATTTCGATTGCTTTGGCCATGTCGATGTTTTCCGGTATGATCTTGATGCCGATATACGTACAGACTATTAAAGGGATATCCCCGATTCAGTCGGGATTGTTAATGTTGCCCGGGGCATTATTGATGGGAATTATGTCGCCGATAACCGGCCGGCTATTCGATCGCTTTGGTGCGAAGGTTTTAGCTGTTCCGGGATTGGCAATCGTCGTTCTCACGACATTTATGTTCAGTCAATTGTCGATGGATACCAGCTTTTTGCAAATCATGGCGATTTATACGTTCCGCATGTTCGGTATATCGATGGTGATGATGCCGGTGATGACGAACGGACTCAATACATTGCCGATCAAATCTTATCCGCATGGCACAGCCATCAACAACACCTTGCAGCAAGTGTCTGGGGCTATCGGATCTGCATTTTTGATCACATTGATGAATATGCGCACCGAGTCTACAGCACAGAGTTTGGCGGCAAGCGGCGCTGCGCCTGAGGGCATCATGAATTCTGCATTGCTTGAAGGCATCAATTACGCATTTGAAATATCAACGTTTATCGCTATTGCAGCATTGCTTTTGGCCATGTTTATCAAAAAACCGCATCGGCCGATTGAAGAAACGGAAAAAGAAGAAGTTTACACGCGTACGGAAGTTGCAGAATCGCAGTGAAACGTCGGAGCTGTCCTCACATTCGAGGACAGCTTTTATGTTTGAAAAGGCGTAGCGGCGGCGAATATGTTACACTAGAGGCATCGAAGAGAAGGTGGAATAGGATATGAAATTTATAGAAGAGTTAAGCCCGATTTGGCAAGAAAAATGGAAAAAAGCAGGATTTGAAAGCGCAATGCCGATTCAAGAGCAAATGATTCCGGAAATGTTGGCCGGCAACGATATCGTTGCAGAATCTCCAACGGGTTCAGGAAAGACATTGGCTTATTTACTGCCGATTTTGCAACGCATCAATCCGGAAAAGCCGGCAATCCAAGCAATGATTATCGCGCCATCGCAAGAATTGTCGATGCAGATTGTCAACGTGGTGCGCGACTGGATTGAAGGCACGGATATTACAGTAACGCAATTGATTGGCGGAGCAAATATGCAGCGTCAATTGGAAAAATTGAAGAAAAAGCCGTCGATTGTAGTCGGTACGCCAGGACGTTTAAATGAATTGGTGAAAAACAAGAAATTGAAAATGCACGAAATTCGTATGCTTGTCCTTGATGAAGGCGATCAATTGATGGCCCGTGAACACCGCAACGTCATGAAAGATCTTATTGAAAAAACCCAGCATGACCGTCAGCTTGTTTTGGTATCGGCGACAATTACTGAAGAAGTGGAGCTTGTTGCAGATCGATTGATGCAGCACCCGACCCGTCTCAAAATAAAAGCCGCAGATATGCCGAAGCAGGGGAAAGTGACGCATTCGTTCATAAAAGTAGACGAGCGGGACAAAACCGAAATGCTGCGCAAAATCTCGAATCTTGAAAATGTCAAAGCGTTGGCATTCGTCAATAATTTGGACCAATTACTGATGAAAGAAAACAAATTGAAGTACCGCGATGCGAAAATCGTTGCGTTGCATTCTGAAATGAAAAAAGAAGAGCGCAAAAAAGCGTTGGATCAGTTCCGTAAAGGCGAAGTGTCTGTTTTAATTGCGACAGAAGTAGCTGCACGCGGTCTTGATATCGACCAAGTGACTCATGTTATCCATGTTGATGTTCCGCAGACGATTGAGCAATATCAGCACCGTTCAGGACGAACCGGACGTGCCGGGGCAGACGGTGAAGTTTTAACATTGTTAGCTTATGCAGATGAACGTCATTATAAGAAATTCACGAAAGAGCTTCCTTCAAAGCCGGTACAAAAAATGCTTCACGGAGGCCAGTTGATTGAAGGAAACAGTAAAACAGTTTCTGAAAAGGGGACAAAAAGATGACTTTTCAAGAAAAGCTGGAACAATATGCAGAACTGACGGTCAGGGTTGGCTTGAATGTGCAAAAAGACCAGCTCCTCATGATCAATACAACCATTGATACCGTAGAGTTTACAAGGCTCGTCGTAGCCAAGGCATATGAATCCGGTGCAAAACGCGTTCATGTCAATTACACAGATCCGGTGCAAAAGAGAACTCATTTTGAAATGGCGCCAGATGAAGCCTTTACTGAGTATCCACAATGGTCTGTCGAACAGCGGGACGAAATTATCAATACCGGAGGGGCCTTCTTGTGGATTGATGCTGACGATCCAGATTTACTAACGGGCATTCCGACAAAACGGTTGTCTGATTCCCAGAAGTCCGAAGGCAAAGCATTAGAACGTTATCGCCAAGCCGTTGGCACGGATAAAGTTGCATGGTCGATCATCGCGATTCCGTCAAAGGGATGGGCGCAAAAGGTATTTCCGGATCTTGAAGAGAGTCAGCAAGTCGAAGCTTTATGGGAAGCCATCTTTAAGACTGTTCGAATTGGGGAAGGGGATGCGGTTGAGCAATGGAAGCAGCATATTCAAATGCTTGAGCATCGCGCTTCACAATTGAACGAAAAAAGATTCAGCAAATTGCAATACAAGGCTCCTGGTACGGATTTGACAATTGGATTGCCGGATAAGCATATCTGGATGACGGGTGCTTCGAAAACACCGCAAGGCGAGCCGTTCATCGCGAACATGCCGACCGAGGAAGTTTATACAGTACCTTTGAAATATGGTGTAGACGGGACAGTGTCCAATACAAAACCGTTTGTCTATCAAGGAAATATCATTGACGGGTTCACATTGGAATTTGTTAAAGGAAAAATTGTCAAAGCAACCGCGAAGCAAGGACAAGAACTTTTAGATGAAATGATTCAATCGGATGCTGGAGCGGCTTACCTCGGTGAAGTGGCATTGGTGCCGCACCGTTCGCCGATTTCGGATTCAGGCATTTTGTTCTTCAATACCTTATTTGATGAAAATGCGTCCAACCATTTGGCGATTGGTGATTCGTACCCGACTTGTTACGAAGGAGCCCGGGAATTGGAACGGACCCAACTTGAGTCAATCGGGTTGAATACATCGATCGTTCATGAAGATTTCATGATTGGCAATGCGGAGATGGACATTGATGGAATACATGAAGACGGCACAAAAGAACCGGTTTTCCGCAATGGAAACTGGGCATTTTAAGAGGTGACGGATGTGAAAAAAAGCTGGATGACGATGCTCATACTAATGCTTCTGGTAAGCGGCGCAGCAACTTCGCAAGCGGCAGTCCAAGCGCCTGTAAAATACGTGGCGATTGGCGATTCCCTAGCTGCTGGCCAAACTCCCGGTTCTGAAATTGATGCAGGCTATGCAGATATGATTTCAATGGAATTGGCACGGCATCAATCCGTCGCATTGTACACGAAAGATTTGGCGTTTCCGGGTTTTACGACTCGGGACGTGTTGGATCGGATAACGTCAGCCGAAGCGCAAGATGAATTGAAGCAAGCGAACTTGATTACGGTTTCAGCAGGCGCGAACGATTTGCTGAGATTAGTGTCAGCTGATGCGGCAGACGGTTCCTTGGCTTTCGGACAAATTCAAGTAGACTTCGCATTGAATGGCGCACGCAAGAACTTGGAAAAAATTCTTGCGGAACTGAAACAACGTGCTCCTGCTGCAGATGTCTATGTAATGGGGTATTATTTTGCCTACCCGCATGCACGAGAATCCCAAAAAGAAGGGACGGCTTTGCAGCTTGACCGACTCAACGAAATTTTGGAAACAACTGCGGAAGAATATGGTGCGAAGTTTGTCTCGGTAGATGAAGAATTCGGCGACAATGCAATTGGGAAGATTCCCAATCCTGCAGATGTTCATCCGAATTTGAACGGTTATCAGTCGATGGCGAATGCATTTTTGGATGTTTACCAAGAAGGTTGGAAAGTAGAAGACGCGGAAGTACCAGCAGCCAATCCGGTTTCTTTTGAAGAAATCAGAGAAGCACAAGATGAAGAGGCTTCTGAAGACCTTGCAGATCGATCGGCTGCTGCTCATCCAGCGCGGCAGAAAACTTTAGGTTATCTCGCCCTCAGAGAAGCCATCCCATATAGCTGAATAAAATAGAGCCGCAGCGAATCATTCGCTGCGGCTCTTTTGCATTATTTTTTAGTAGTTCCTGTTTTGTGTTGACCAGTATTGCCGGCTTTTCTTTTATTCATAGCTTTACGGATAATCGGGTAAGCGATAGGTGCGATTTTGATCGCGGTTTTAATCAAGCGGGATAATGCCATTTCAATCTCTCCTGTCATCGATATGATAAGTATAGTATTCCCTTCGATTATCTGCTATAAACATCGATAGGCGATAGGGCAAGTGCTATTAAAATGTCTTTGTATTGATGAACACTTGAAATCAATACATATTCTGCGTTGCCATGCCAATCATCGCCAGCTGGACCAAATTCGATTGCGCCTTCTCCGCCATTGACTTCTGCGTAGTAGCGGGTATCGGCAGCACCGTGTTGTCCGAATAACACTGGAGTATCATCAGTAATGGCCGTTATCGTTTTTTCGAGTGACTGAATATAAGGGTTTTCTTTTGTTGTTGTTAATGCTTTGGTTGAACCGCTTGCTTTATATTCCATATTTACATGGAGGCGCTCTGCCAAATCTTTCATCTGACGGACAATTTCCTCTTTGTCTTGTCCCGGCATAAACCGGATATCGTAGGACATTTCACAAATTTCTGGTACGACATTATAACGATCTCCAGCTTTAATGATCGGGAGGTTAACTGAGGGCTGGTCGTAATACTCGGTCGATTCTTTTAGGAATTGCAAAACGGTCATTCCTGCATGGAATTTCATCGCAGATTCAATCGCGTTGACGCCTTCCCATGGTCGACTGCCGTGAGCTGGTTTGCCTTTAAACTTCAAGTCCATCCGTAAGATGCCTTTCGATTGTAGACCGATTTTCAATGCAGTCGGTTCCCCACAAATGATGAAGTCTCCAGTATACCCCTGTTCAACAAGCCATTTGGACGTATTGCGGCCGCCAATTTCTTCATCTGTGACAATGTGCAGTTGAACGATGCGCTCTAATTTAGAAGCGTCCAAATCGACAAACGATTGCATCATGGCGGCGACGCCCGCTTTCATGTCTGCTGCGCCACGCCCGTATATGCGTCCGTCTTCTTCCTTCGGTATGAATTGTTCAGGATGGCCGGGCACTACGTCGACATGACCGTTCCAAATCAAGGTTTCTGATCCTTGGCCTTTGATAGCTGTGAGCATCTTATAGCCATTATTTTCATGGACCGTCACGTCTTGACCCTTTTCTTCTAGCCATTGCGCACAAAAATCGAGCGCCTCGTTCGCGCCTTCTTTCGTATCACTTTGAATCTTGATCATATTTTTCAAAAGTTCGATCATTTGCACGCAGCAGCAGAATTTCCTGCTGCCTCCACCACCCTTCATTGAGTATCTCATTACTTCCTTGTTACCCTGCTTGCGTTGCTTGAAACAGATTTGCATTCATTTAGCTGCTTGTGTACAATACAAGTGTAAGAAAAAATTGTATACACCACAAGGGGAGCTTTTTGCTGAGAGTGAACATTCTGTTCTTACCCTTTGAACCTGTAAGTTAATACTTGCGCAGGGATGTGGATGGAAACCTGCCCTTACGCGGCGCCAGGGTCTATCCTGGCGCCGCTTTTATATGGTTTTTTATTCCGCGGCCCTTCTGGTGATGTGCACAACACATAAGGAGGAAGCTATGAGAAATTTACGAGTTATTTTAATGGTGGAAATCGCGATTTTTGGTGCACTTGGCTTTGTGCTTGATTTTATCGCATTTAAAATGCCGCAAGGGGGCTCTGTCAGCCTTGTGATGATTCCGATCATCTTGATTGCATTCCGCCGAGGCGTTCTTGCCGGCGTCTTGACCGGTTTGCTGGTTGGTTTACTGCAAATCGTCACTGGGGTCATCTCGGTGACACCGTTGTCATTCGGCTTTGTCGTCTTGCAAGTCATCTTGGATTATTTGGTGGCTTATGGCGTTGTCGGATTTGCTGGGTTAATGCGTGGGAAGTATATGAATGCAGCTGAAAAAAATCAGACCGGGCAGATGGTATCAGCTATTGTCGCCGGCGTCTTGATTGGATCGGTCTTGCGTTATGCTACGCACGTAATCACCGGTATTTTGTTCTTCGGCATGTTTGCAGAGGGCAATGTAGCTGCATATTCGGCAATCTATAACGCGACTTATATGATTCCCGTATTTCTGCTGGCAGCAGTCGTATGTTCTGCGCTCTTTGCGGCGGCTCCGAAACTTGTTCACGCAAATCAATAAGACTAGAGGGGACTATTGTTATGATAGTCCTCTTTTCTTATGGTATAATCTTTCATAGACAATTTGAAAGAAGGGTTATTCTTATGATAGCAACTACTGAACACGATATAGAAATGTTGAAAAAAGCAGGCCGGATGGTCGCTGAAATTCGCGAGGCGATGAAGGCGGCAACAAAACCGGGCGTGACGACAAAAGAAATTGATGAGTTGGGCGGTCGCATGTTCGATGAATTAGGCGGCGTGTCCGGTCCAAAATCGGAATATGACTTCCCAGGATTTACATGCATCAGCGTCAACGAGGAAGTTGCCCATGGTATTCCTGGCAGCCGAGTGATCAAAGAAGGCGATATGGTCAATATCGACGTATCCGGTTCGTATGAAGGGTATTTCTCTGATACAGGTATTTCTTTCGTAGTGGGCGAAGGCCATGACGACAAAGAAAAACTTTGCGAAGCGGCAGCATCTGCATTCGATTTTGCTATGACGAAAGTCAAAGCGGGTGCGAAGCTAAACCAAATCGGCAAAGCGGTCGAACGCGAAGCGAAGCAACAAGGTCTTTTTGTCATCAAGAATTTGACAGGCCACGGCATTGGAAAATCCCTTCATGAAGCCCCGCAGCATATCTTGAATTATTATGACGCTTGGGAAAAGACTATTTTGAAAGAGGGCATGGTTCTCGCAGTAGAACCGTTTATTTCCCAGAAATCCGAGCACATTATCGAATCAGGAGATGGCTGGACATTCATCACGCCAGACCAGTCTTTGGTAGCACAGATTGAACACACTGTACTCGTAACAAAAGGCGAACCGATTTTACTGACGAAATTAGATTAAGAAAAAGATGAAAATGCATTGGCTCTTTGTGCCGATGCGTTTTTCTATGGAGATCAAAGTTCGAAAAGACAACAAACCCCGCATGGATTCCATGCGGGGTTTGTTGATCAAATATGAAATTAAGATCTTTTTTTGATTAATAAGACGCCTGTTAAAATGACCCCGCTTAGAAACAGAGAAGCTGTTGTCACCAGAAGTTCATCCGTGCTGTGTCTCACTGCGATGCCGACAAATGCCCAGATAAACACCAAGGCGTATGGAATGTCGTAATGGTGGAAGCGGATATGGAGGGCGAGCGCGGTTCCAACCGTCAACATGATAACTGTCCACAATTGATCGCTAAGGCCCCAGCCACCCCAATTATAAAATGTAAGTACGTAGCTGGCATTGGCGATAGCCGCTACGCTGATCCAGCCCATATTGACGGATATCGGCAGGCGACCGGTCCATGACCGATCTTCGTTATCGTATTGAAGATAAAGTGCGATAAGGGATATCAAGTAACCAGCCATGGCAACGAGCGTCCACAAGAAAAATTCATAATGCCAAAGCAATAGCCACATGATATTAAAGACGGCGCTTAATGTGAAAAACAAAGTAATTTTATATGAAGGCAATTGGCCTTTTTTCCAGCGAAGCCAAAATCCGATAATCCACACTGCCAACAAAATATAAATAATAGACCAAATGGAAAATACATATCCGGCAGGCGTAAACAAATCGGGCAACCGATTGGAAATATCACCGGTTGTCTGTCCGTTCAGCGGCAGAATATTCGCTAAAGCATTTAATATGACGACAGCTAAAAATGCAAATGTCATCAGCAATATTCGAACCATAAGAGATCCCTCCTCTCATTTTAGTATAACTGCCCGCCTTTCGTTCAACAAATGGAATTTCCATAAAAATCAATAAATCAAAAGCTTTGTGAAACTTCGGACATATTTTGGATAATTTTCCCACACGCACAAAAGATGAAGATATTTTGCCTGTCGAATAAAAATGGTATACTAATAGGTGTTTTTAGAAAATTTAGTTTACCAGGAGGAAAGATAATGACGGTGAAATTTCCGGAAGTATGGAACTTGGATGTGCTTTTCCCAGGCGGCAGCAATTCAATGGAATTGCGCTCACATATCGATACGGCTGAAGCAGAGTTGAAAAAATTTGAAGCTACGGCTCAAAAATTTGAAGTGCCATCAGCCTCATCTGAAGCAGGGCGTATCGTTGCGTTATTAGATGATGTGAAATCACTCATGCATCGACTCAGCCAATCCGGCGCATTCATCGGATGCTTAATGGCTCAAAATACAGAAGATAAAAAAGCGGCGATTTTGCAAAGCGAATCAGCAGCATTGTCAGCCCGTTTTCAATCTGCGCAGCAAAAAATTCAGAAAGATTTAGCGAAAACAGAACCCGCTGTCTGGTCGCAATTATTGGACACAAATGAGCTGCGCGAATTTAGCTTTGTCTTGAACGAATGGTTGGAAGAGGCGAACATGCTGCTTTCAGAACAGGAAGAAAATCTCATCACGGCACTTAGCATGGACGGCTATCATGGTTGGAGTCAATTATACGATATGCTTGTTGGGGACATCAAAATTAAGATGGCAGTCGATGGGGCGGAGAAGACCATGTCGGTTGGCCAAGCGAATAATCTGAGTTCACACCAAAATCCGGATGTACGCCAAGAATCATACGAGAAACTCGAGCAGGCATGGACAGAAAAAGAAGATTTCTTTGCCAAAGCATTAAATTCAATTGCCGGTTTCCGTTTGGAAATTTATAAAAAGCGGGGTTGGGAAGTCCTCCAAGAACCGCTTCATATTAACCGCATGAAACAAGAAACGTTAGATGCAATGTGGGGAGCGATTGCCAATCACAAACAGCCGTTTGTGGAGTATTTAAATCGCAAAGCCGAGCTGCTCGGCAAAGATGGTCTTGATTGGTACGATGTGGATGCCCCGGTGACCGCAAGTACGCACCAGTTTACTTATCAAGAAGGCGCAGATTTCATTTTGGAACATTTTGGAAAGTTTGGCCCGGAACTTCAAAAATTTGCGTTAAAAGCGTTTGAGCAAGGATGGATCGAAGCGGAAGATCGTCCAAACAAACGGCCAGGCGGTTTTTGTACAGGACTGCCGATGACAGAAGAGTCCCGCATCTTTATGACGTATAGCGGCTCGATGTCGAATGTTGCGACACTTGCCCATGAACTAGGTCACGCGTTCCATACACACGCGTTACGTCCGGTACACCCATTGAACCGTTCATACGCTATGAACGTTGCTGAGACGGCCTCAACGTTTGCTGAGATGATTGTAGCGGATGCCGCTGTTAAAAACGCGCAGTCAAAAGACGAAAAAATTGCGTTGTTAGAAGATAAGGTACAGCGCAGTGTGGCATTCTTCATGAATATTCACTCACGCTTTCTCTTTGAGACGCGTTTCTATGAAGAACGCAAAAAAGGCGTCGTGCCTGCGAGTCGTTTAAACCAATTGATGGAAGAAGCGCAAGAAGAAGGGTTTGCCGGTGGATTGAAATCGACGCATCCGCATTTCTGGGCATCTAAACTGCATTTTTATATCACGTATGTGCCATTCTATAACTTCCCTTACACATTCGGCTATTTGTTCTCATTGAGTATTTACGCCAAGGCCTTAGAAGAAGGGGCTGACTTTGAAGAGAAATACATGGCATTGCTACGCGACACCGCAATAATGACAGCTGAAGATCTAGCGCTGAAACACCTCGGCGAGGATATCACAAAACAAGCTTTCTGGGAAAAAGGGATTGCGTTGTGCGTGAAAGACGCTGAAGAATTTAACACTCTGACTTCATCTGTGAACTGATATGAAATTAAGATTTGAAGGACGTACTTGTTATATTCGTACTTTGGCAGTGGATGATGCGGAAGAGATGGTTCAGTTGCTGGTGCGAAACCGGGAATATTGGGCAATTTATGAACCGCGTCATCCAGATAGCTATTTCACAGCCATGGCGCAGCGTGAAAAGATTCGGGAATCCATTTATCAAGCGCGGGAAAATCGAGAATACAGCTTTGGAGTTTTTGAATTGGGGAGCGATCAAATGGTTGGTCATATCTCTATTTATGGCATTAAAAGGCTGCCTTTTCTAAGTGCATTAGCGGGCTATTCCATCGATGAATCAGCAACTGGCAAAGGCATTGCGACCGAAGCGGTAAAGCTGGTGTTGACCTTTGGTTTTGAAGAACTTCGTCTTCACCGTATTGAAGCTTACGTCTCGCCGCGAAACCCCGGCTCAATTCGAGTGCTTGAAAAAAATGGATTTCAACGAGAAGGTTTACTTAGGGAATTCCTTTATATCAACGGTGAATGGGAAGACCATTATCAATATGCAATGCTTGAACGGGAGTTTTGAAAGGGCAAGGCCGCTTATAAAAAATGGCGGAATGCAATTGTTCGATGGTTCTTAGAATAGAAAATACGAAGAGGAGGGGATCGTGGTGGATCGAGACAAACTGTTTGCTTATCATCAATGGGCGACTGTGGAGAGCTTGAAGCATGTTCAGACTTCCGGAAAAGATCTCTATTCGAAGCAAGGAACAAATTCATTTGAGTCGATAAAAGAAACGACCAAACATGTAATTGGCGTCGAGAAACTATGGCTGCAGCGCATGATGGGAATTCCAAAACCGGTGTTTGAAAGTTTCGATGTTGCAACAGTGGACAACGCCATTGAAGCTTTCAGCCTGTTGCATGGTGAAATGGATTTGTACTTTGCATCGCTCACAGAGGCGCAATGGAAAGAGGCAATCGATTTCCAGAATATGCGCGGCAATGATTTCAGTTTGACCCGGGAAGAAATGTTGTTCACATTCATTAATCACGCGTCCTATCACCGGGGGCAAGTGGCTTCGTTCCTGCGCCAGTTCGGTTATAGTGGAATTCCACTCGATTACCTATATTTTAGTAGCAAAAACCGCTAAGGGAATCTCCCTTAGCGGTTTCATTATTTATTGCCGTCTACGATCAAGTCTAGTTTTCCGGTAGTTGGGTCAATTACTAGACCATGAACCGGTACCTTAGTGTCCATTAATGGGTGATTCGTAACCATCTGTACGCTATGGCGAACGCTTTCAGTTACATCGTCGAAGCCTTGGAACCAAGCTTCAAGGTTGACTCCTGAATATTTCATCAAATCAAAGGTCTTCTCTTCGATGCCTCGTTCTTTCATCTTGCCCATAATTGATTTGGCATTGAGTGCAGCCATCCCGCAATCGTAATGGCCAATAATATAGATTTCATCTGCATTCAATTCATATACTGCTACAAGCAAGCTGCGCATGATTCCACCGAAGGGATGGTTAATGACGGCTCCAGCACTTTTTACGATTTTCACATCGCCATTTTTTAAGTTCATCGCTTTTGGCAGCATTTCAAATAATCGTGTATCCATGCACGTCAAAATGACGATTTTCTTATCAGGGAATTTCGTGGTGATATATTGTTCGTAATCCTTTTTTTCTACGAATTCTTGATTATACTCTAGAATTTGTTCAAGCATTGACATCAAATATTCCTCCTTAAAGCCCTTTTCTATAGTTTAGAACAAAGAGTCAAAAAAGACGACAAAAAGCACAAAATAAAAATAAAAAATGAGCTAGCAACTAGGTTTCATTCAACACTGCATAGCAAAAGCCCGAAAGCTGAGAGCTTTCGGGCCATTAAAATTAGCGTGAAATTTTTTCAAGTTTGTTGAGCATAACGAGTGAACGACCAGTGCCGATTGCAACAGATTCAAGTGGTTGCGGGGCAATGTGAACAGGAACGGAAATTTCCTGTGACAGCCATTGCTGCATTCCTTTAAGCAACGCGCCGCCGCCAGAGATGACAACGCCTTGGTCGACTATGTCGCCAGATAATTCAGCTGGGCAATTTTCAAGCGTAGCACGGATGCATTCAAGAATCGATAGAAGAGATTCTTTCAACGTTTCTTGAATTTCAGTGGAAGTCAATGTGACGGTTTTTGGAAGACCGGTCATTACATCGCGTCCGCGAATTTCCATTGTTTCTGATTTGTGAGGGACAAGGGCATAGCCGATTTCCTTTTTCACATTCTCAGCCGTGCGTTCACCAATCAGGACGTTATAATGCTTGCGTACGTATTGGACAATATCTTCATCCATGCGATCGCCTGCCACTTTCACTGTGTTCGCGGAAACGACGCCGCCAAATGAAATGATGCCCACTTCTGTAGTGCCGCCGCCAATGTCGACGATTACGCTGGCGATTGGCTCACTAACAGGAAGATCAGCGCCGATTGCCGCAGCAACGGGCTCTTCGATTAAATGCACGTTTTTCGCACCGCTTTGTTTAACCGCGTCATGAATAGCTCGACGTTCGACGGATGTCGCGCCGCATGGTGTACACACCATGACATTCGGTTTGCGGAAAGAAGAACCCATTTGTTTCGCGGCTTTTTGCATCACCATTTTCAATAATTCGGTAGTGACATCAAAATCTGCAATGACGCCATCTTTCAATGGACGTACTACGCGAATCGAGCCTGGTGTCTTACCGATCATGGCTTTTGCATCTTCGCCGATTGCGATGACGCGGCCAGTTTTTGTATCTAAAGCTACAACGGAAGGTTCATTTAAAATAATGCCTTTTGATTTTGTATAGACTAAAATATTCGCTGTTCCTAAGTCAATTCCAATATCTGTTGAAGAAAACATGCCTTTAACTCCTCCTAATAATAAACAAGTACCAATCTGCATTCTACCATGGAAAAAATGAAGCAAAAAGAACGAAAAAGAAAAATGATACATAAGAAAGGTCTAATGATCGAAAAGAAGACATTTTTTAGAGGCGAAAGGCACAGGATGTAACTCTCGTGTAAAAGAAATGATGTTGAACTGTAATAAAAAAACACTGCTCTCTTTAGAAGAAAGCAGTGTTTTTTATTAATACTTTTTGTCAGGAAGCGGATCTACGTGTTCTGCATCATGGGTATGAAGCTCTTTGCCCAAGAAGTACATCAAAGTGAAAAAGAACAGGAAGATTACGACCATAAACCCGAGGGTTACTGTAACACCGTATAACATAGTGATAACTCCTCTCTAAACTGTCATTATCATCATAGTTTAGTATACATGATAAGCAGAAAAAAATTAAGTGTCGAATTTTCGATACTTAAAAAGCCCAGTTGCCGCCGCGGAAGATTGGTTCGCGCGTCCCGTCTTCAAGAATGCCATCAATATCCATTTCCTCAGACCCGACCATAAAATCGACGTGCGTGATACTTTGGTTCAAACCATGCGCTGTTAATTCTTCAGGTGACATTGTTTTGCCGCCTTCTAAACAGAACGAGTAAGCGCTGCCGATAGCAAAGTGATTTGATGCATTTTCGTCAAATAAGGTGTTGTAGAACAAAATATTCGAATCGGAAATCGGTGAATGGTGAGGCACAAGTGCAACTTCGCCTAAATGATGCGATCCTTCGTCTGTTGCTACTAATTCCTTCAACACTTCTTCGCCTTCGGCAGCCGTCACTTCTACGATGCGGCCATCCTTGAACGTGATTTTGAAATCATCAATGATGTTGCCGCCATAGCTTAATGGTTTTGTGCTAGATACATAGCCATTGACGCCTGTTTTTTCAGGAACGGAAAAGACTTCTTCAGTCGGCATATTGGCCATGAATTTATCGCCTTTTTCATTGATTGAACCAGCTCCGCACCATAAATGGCCTTTTGGTAAGGCAACTTCAAGATCGGTTTTAGGAGAAGTATAATGCAATTTTGCGTATTTTTTATCGTTCAAGTAATCGACTTTCGTGTGAAGCAATTCGTCGTGCTTGAGCCATTCTTCCACAGGGTTGTCGCGATCAGCACGCACTGCTTTGAAAATTGCATCCCATAAAGCATCGACTTGTTGTTCTTCCGGCAAATCGGAGAACACTTTTGCTGCCCATTCTTTCGAAGGCGATGCAAGGACCGTCCAGCTGATTTTGTCCGATTGGACGTATTGGCGGTATTTGCTAAGTGCTGTGCCGATTGCTTTTTGGTTAGCTGCGATGCGTTTTGAATCGATGCCTTTCAACAAATCAGGGCTTTGAGAAACGATGCTGATAAACGCAGCGCCTCTTTCAGCAAGTGTTTCGCGCTCTTGCACTTTCCAAGCAGGGTACTCGGAAAATGAATCTTCCGGTGCCAATTCAAAGCGCAAGCGCGTGATTTCATCGTCGATAAAATCAACGTGGACTTGTTTAGCGCCAGCCTCGTATGCTTTTTTAGTAATCGTACGGACAAATGGAGCTGCGTCCAATGCTGCCACTATGTATAACTCTTGACCTTTTTGGATATTGACCCCTACATTTACTGCTAGTTCTGCGTAACGTGTTAACTTCTGTTCAAACGATGTCAATTGAATCTCCCCTTTCATCTTTTCTATTTTACCAATTTTCAGATTGTCCTGGCAATGTTTGGGCATACAAAGACGGAAATAATTGTCTTGCAATAACAATGATAAAAGTTTATATTATAAACAAATGTTTATTCAGGGGGTGAAAGCGTGAATAAAAAAGAAGTTGAAGTGCTGGATTTGATTCGAAAAGATCCTTATTTGTCTCAACAAGAAATGGCAAAGCTATTGAATGTTTCAAGACCGACAGTGGCGAATTTAATATCTGGGTTGATCAAACAAAGAAAAATTGCAGGACGGGCATATATTTTGCCGGAAGAAGACACAGTGATTTGCATCGGCGGCGCGAACGTTGATCGCAAATTTCGGTTGGAGCATGCGTCGCAAATGGGGACATCCAACCCAGCGAGTATCACTCACAGCATCGGAGGAGTGGCGCGCAATATCGCTGAAAACCTCGGTCGTCTTGGCCATTCGGTGAAATTATTGTCGATTGCTGGGAATGATCCGGAATGGACTTTGATCGAAGAAGGATCGAAATCATTTATGGATACGGAATTGACGAAAGTGAATGCAGCTTTATCGACAGGAACTTATACCGCTGTGTTGGAGCCTGGTGGTGAAATGGTTATCGCAATGGCCGATATGGCGATTTATGATGCGATGACCCCTGAATACATCAAACGCAGCGAAGCCGCAATTTTATCAGCAAATTTCATCGTTGCCGATTTGAATTGTCCTGCGGATACATTGAACGAAATTCATAAATTAGCGAAGTCCAAGAATATTCCTTTTGCAATCATTCCGGTTTCAGAGCCGAAAATGAATCGCCTTGGCAATGAGCTGACTGGCGTCACGTGGTTGATCTTGAATCGTGGGGAAGCGGCTCGGTACTTGGACCGCGAAATCACCACAACAGAACATTGGCAGCAAGCGGTACAAGAGTTGCTGCTGTTGGGTGCGGAACATGTCGTCATCACCGGCGGAAAAGATGGGGTCATTGCGGGGACAAAAGATATTGTTCACCATTATGCTGCACATCCGGTAGCCGCCATCGAAGAAGTAACAGGAGCAGGGGATGCGTTCTCAAGCGGCATCATCCATAGTTATTTGAACGGCCAGCCTTTTAATCATAGCATCAAAGCGGGACTTGCCAATGCGGCAAGAACTTTACAAATTACATCGACCGTACGCACCGATTTATCCGCTGTACAATTGCAGCGAGAACTGGAGGGACTTTCATGAAAAATACGATTTCTTATTCAACAGAAGTACAACAGGCAATGGACAATAACCAACCGGTGGTAGCGCTGGAATCTACCATCATTTCACACGGTATGCCCTATCCACAAAACGTGGAGACAGCACGCATTGTTGAAGCCATCATCCGAGACAACGGAGCGGTGCCGGCGACCATCGCCATCATGGATGGAAAAATCAAGATCGGTTTATCCGACGATGAATTGGAATTATTGGGCAATAGCCCAGACGTGGCGAAAGTATCGCGACGTGATATCGGCCAATTGATCGCTACGAAAAAATTGGGTGCTACGACAGTTGCAGCGACAATGATTTGTGCAGAACTCGCAGGCATACGCGTCTTTGCGACTGGCGGAATTGGCGGCGTCCATCGCGGCGCTGAAACAACGATGGACATTTCAGCGGATCTTGAAGAACTGGCGGCAACAAGCGTAGCCGTTGTTTGTGCAGGCGCAAAATCAATTTTGGATATCGGGCTGACATTGGAATTTCTTGAAACAAAAGGTGTGCCGGTTATCGGTTATCAAACGGACAGAATGCCCGCTTTTTACACACGTGACAGCGGATTCGATTTGACTTTCCGAGCAGATGATACAGCAATGATGGCAAACGTTCTCAAGGCGCAATGGGATCTGGGATTGAAAGGCGGAGCCGTGATTGCGAATCCGATTCCTCACGAGCATGCACTAGAAGAGTCTTTTATCACCGGCATCATCGAACAAGCGATGGCAGAAGCGAAAGAACAAGGCATAGCGGGTAAAGAAGTAACGCCATTTCTTCTGGGCAGAGTGAAAGATTTGACGGGTGGGTCAAGCTTAGTGGCAAACATTGAATTAGTAAAATACAATGCACAAGTCGGCGCGCAATTGGCTGTAGAACTTAATAGGCTTTAGGAAGCAATTTGTGAGAAGTCCTCTATAGAGGGCTTCTTTTTACGTTTTGGACGCATTTTGTGTTTTCAGGAACTGGAAATAAGGGTACAGAAAAGCAAGGAGCTGAAATGCATGAAAACAGATGTATTTATCAGTGGAGGTGGAGTGGGTGGTCTAACACTTGCATTGAAACTTGCTAAACGAGGTGTGAATGTCGTTGTGGCAGAGCGGCTAACAAATAAGACCCCTATTTATAAAGGTGAACTATTGCAGCCGAAAAGCATGCAGATTTTCGACGGTCTGGATCTGTTCGATGAAGTTCATTCACGCGCCAATGAAATCAAAGTGCTTGATATGCTCGAATTATCCAGTTCGTTGAAAGTGAGAGACCAATCGTTCATGGATTACAGCGTACTGCCTGGCAAATACGATGCAGCATACATGGTCCATCATGAAGAACTGAAAAAGTTGCTGCGTGAAGCGGCTTCTGCATACAGTAATTTTCATTATTTCAACGGTACAGCATGCAAAGGTTTCACAGAAAATACGGCAATTCTTCAAAAAGGCGAAGAAAAGTTTGAAGTAGAAGCGGATTATTTCATCGGAGCGGAAGGTCGCACATCCGTAACACGTAAAGAAATGGGCATAGAAATAAAACAAACCCTCTACAATCACCATTTCTTAACGGTCACTTTCCCCCGTGCGGAAAACTTCAAGGATGGCAAAATCATTTCTACATACAATCGGTTTCTTGGGCTTTTTCCGTTGCCGGATCATCAAGTGCGCAGCGTTTACTTGATACCCGAAGGCGATTATCAAGAATTGAAAAAAAAGCCCATCAGCCATTTTCATAAACTTTATACGGATTTAGCTCCAACAGTAGACGGCTATGTTCAGCAATTGAAAGATTGGAAGAAAATCCAGCTGATGATTCCCGTTATGTACCACGCCCCTTCTTACGTGAAAGCCAATAAAGTGATTATTGGAGATGCCGCACACGCAGTTCATCCAATGGCAGGAGAAGGCATGAACATGGCGATACAAGACGCAGACATTTTAGGTGAGCTCTTGGCCGACATGGTTGAACACGAAAAGGCATCGATCGATAATTTGAAATGGTACGAAAAAGTCAGATACCGGCGTGCAGAGCATGTTATTCAATTAAGCCATTTGGCGGCATTAGCGTATTCGTTCCCATTTAAGACAGTAAGCTATTTCCGTCAAAAAACATTTGAGCGAATGGAAGAAGATCCAGTACTCCATTTTAAGCAGATGTTGAATGTATCCGGACTTGGCATGTGGAAAGAAAATTTCCGCGACCGCTTTATCCAAGGTGGTTTCATGCCGGTTCGAAACACAGGTTTACAACCCGATAAGAAAGAATTGAAATACTATACAAAAAATGATGATTATCCGTGGAAACTGGAGGGGCTAAAATGATAGACGTGATGAAGATGTTTAAAGCCAGAATGTATATGAAACGAAATGAACCGTTCTTATCGAGTTGGCACGCCTATGTGGGTTACGAACTCGATTTATTCAAAGCTTTCGGTCGGCCGATGAGCAAATTCGATGTAGCAGATGCACTCGGCCTAGACGAGGATTTGTTGCAGCAATGGATCATGGTCGGCTTATCGATTGGCCATTTGAAAGAAGCAGGACGTGGCCGCTACAAAATTGCGAATTCGTGGAAACTGCCAAAGCCAAAAGGCGATAACTCATCAGGTGTGTTGCTGAAAGAGATGATGGAGTTGCATATTCCAACACTTCTTCAATATCCGGAAATGATGCGGGAGAAAAAACGCAGTCATTTTGATGAAGAAAAGCATGCTCCAACAGTCGCTGAAACAAGCAGGCTGCTAGAAGTATTGGCTATGCCGAAAATGTCGAAACGCATTCGCGACAACAAGTTTAAAAACGTCTTGGATATCGGTTGTGGGGAAGCGGGTTATATTAAGAAACTGGCCGGGCGTTTTCCCGACACGCATTTCACCGGAATTGAAATTAGCCCGACCGTCGCGCAAACTGCAGAGCAGCTTACGGAAGAGGATGCAAATATCAACATTGTGAATGCAGATCTCTGGCAGTATCAACCTGAACAGAAATACGACATGGTGATGCTGAATAACGTGATTCATTACATCGATTTGGAAAAACGGGAAGCGCTCTTTACAGAATTGGCGAGCTGGTTAAATGACGATGGAATTTTCTCTGTCGTGACGCCAATCGCGGGCAGCGTCGACGATCCGCCTTTTGCCAACGTCTTCAACAGCTTTTTCTCGTCGTTCGATAATCTTTACCGTTTACCTACGCGCGAAGAACTAGCAGAGTGGGGAGACGTTGCAGGTCTGCGACTTCTTGGCATTCAAACGGTCATCAAAGAAGGCAGCTGGTATATCGTACAGTATGCAAAATAAAACATCCCTTGCTCTCCAAGTAATGCTTGGATAACAAGGGATGTTTTTATTTGCGCAAAGAACCAAGTTCTTTAGCAATGGCTTGCATTTCGTTAGGCGTGATGTTTTCACGGCTTGCCACCATTTCATACAATTCTTTCAAGTCTTCGTATTGTGATGCATTAAAGTGTTCAGGCTTCATTGCATCGACGTTGACCATACGCAATTTTGTTTTTATCTCTTCGATCATATAGGTCACATTTTCGGGTGACTGGTTTGATAAGTCCATGATGGGTTCCTGCCTTTCGGTATGCTATACCCCATCATTCCATTGTTCAAAAAAAATGTCAATTGCCAGACTGTTGCGCCGCTTTTTCTTCTTTGACTTTTGCGACAATGCGTTTTGTTTCCAAAGCGATAACACCAGACAAACCAAGCAATCCGATTAAGTTTGGAATCGCCATAAGTCCATTCATAATATCGGAGAACGTCCAGATCAAATCTAGTGAAACAGTCGCTCCTACAAACACCATAGCGATAAACGCAATACGGTAAACGATCAGAAGAGAAGGGTTTTTAAATAGGTATTGGAAACATTTCTCTCCGTAGTATGACCAACCGATTATTGTTGAAGAAGCGAAGAAAATTAGACCAATTGCCACAACCATTGGTCCGATTGGGCCAAGGAATTGTTCGAAAGCTGCTGTTGTAAGAGCTGAACCTTCTAAAGCTTCATCAGTATAAAGTCCCGACATAACGATTGTAATACCTGTAATTGAACAGATGATTAAGGTATCGATAAACACCTGTGTCATCGAAACCAACGCCTGGCGTCCAGGTAAATCGGTTTTCGCAGCAGCAGCTGCAATTGGAGCTGAACCAAGACCAGCTTCGTTGGAAAAGACGCCGCGTGCTACACCATAACGGATAGCTGCACCGATTGCCCCACCAAGTGCTGCTTCACCTGTAAATGCAGCACTGAAGATCGTTGCTACTGCAGGTCCGATCAATTCCAAGTTCATAACCATGATGATTAAACCAGCAAGAATATAAAAGAACGCCATAAACGGTACGAAATATGAAGTAACTTTACCAATTGTTTTAATACCGCCTAAAATGACGGTAGCAGCAAACACTGTTAATATAAGTCCAGTAATCCAAGTTGGAACGCTGAAAGTATCACGAACCACGGCAGCTACAGAGTTAGATTGTGTGCCGTTACCAATGCCGAATGCGGCAATTGCACCAAAAATGGCGAATAAGACGCCGAGCCATTTTTGTTTCAGACCATGCTCTAAATAATACATTGGTCCACCGGCCATTTGGCCATTCGCATCTGTAATACGGTATTTAACTGCTAAAACGGCTTCGCCGTATTTAGTAGCCATCCCGAAGAATGCTGAGAACCACATCCAAAATATTGCTCCCGGTCCACCAAGTACCACAGCTGTTGCAACACCGACAATATTACCGGTACCGACAGTTGCTGCTAGGGCAGTAGAGAGTGCCTGGAAATGGGAGATATCTCCAACGGAATCCTTATCCTGATTTTTTGTAAAGACAAGTTTCAATGCGTAAGGGAGCATGCGTACTTGCAATAACCCAAGGCGAACCGTTAAATAAATTCCAGTCCCTACCAATAAGATTAATAATGGGGGTCCCCATACAAAACCGCTGACCTCACCTAAAAATGCCAATAATTGCTCCATTAAACTTCCCCCTTATGTAGTTAAATTGTACTGTGGATAGTTTATTCTTCACCACCTTTAGAGTTAATATTCCGAAATATCAAACGAAGAGTCAAGTCTTTTTTTAAAATAAAATAATTCAAAAGTTTATCTTTACTAGGATTAGGGAAAAAAACTCAATAGACGCACGTATTACAATTATACTAGGAGGAATTTATGATGAGTCAAAACAAATTATTGCAAGGATTATTAGTAGGGGCAGCATTAGGTGTGATCGTATCTTTATTGGATCGCAACACAAGAGATGATGTTATGAACAAATCGAAGAATCTATCAAGCAACGCCAAATATTATGCACAAAACCGTGAAGAATTGGTTTCAAGTGCTAAACAACAAGCAGAAAAAGTGCAGAACTTATATTCGCGCATTGCGGAAGACGCTTCTTATGTAGGAGAAAAAGTAAATGAATTGAAAGGCTTAACTCCACAAGTAAAAGAAATGGCGCTTGAAACGAAAGAGGCATTTGTTGAAACGAAAGAAGCGTTAGTTGAAACGAAAGAAGACGTGGCTACAGCTTTGAAAGAAGATAACCCGTCACCGACTACTTCACTTGGCAACAATGATGAGTCGACTAATAAAAACAGCAACAATAACAACAACAACAACAACAGCAGCAACAATAATAACAACAACTCTGGAAATTCTTCAAACAACTCTACTGCAGCAACAAATTCTTCAAAAAAGGCATAAAACGAAAAGAGTCCATCGCTATGGATAAAAAACGTGAAGAAACCAAAGAACGCTTGAATAACCTGGATGTGAAGTATGACGTCACAACGGGCATCGGTTTTTTGAAAGAACTGAAAAAGCGGATCATCGATATGGATGTAACAGGATTAGGAGCGCAATTAGCGTTCTTTTTCCTGTTGTCTATTTTTCCGCTGCTGATTTTCCTTATCACGTTATTGCCTTACTTGAATTTATCCAAAGATCAAGTTTATCAATTTTTGATCCGGGTCGTTCCAGCCGAAATTTATATCCTAATTGAAGAGACGCTCAACGAAATATTGACCAGCCAAAATAGTGGGCTATTATCTTTTGGTCTTATCGCTACGATTTGGACGGCTAGCCTTGGCATGAATGCGCTGATCAATTCATTGAATAAATCATACGAAGTGGTGGAAAGCAGGCCGTTGCTAATTGCGCGCGGTATGTCGATTTTATCGACGATTTTGCTGATATTCATTATTATCGTGGCACTCGTATTGCCGATTTTCGGACGGCAAATTGGGCTGCTGCTATTCAGCTATTTAGGACTTGAAGCCGGATTTTTGGAAATATGGGGAATCATTCGCTACACAATCCCATTCTTAATTATCTTTATCGTTTGTTCAGTCATTTATTGGATTGCACCGAATGTCCGATTGGATGTGCGAAGTGTTCTTGGCGGCGCCGCATTCACCACGATCGGCTGGCTTGTCATTTCTTATGGGTTTTCTACTTATATTAATAATTTCGGAAATTTCTCAGCGACATACGGCAGCATCGGCGGTATTATTCTCATGTTGCTGTGGTTGTATATTTCCGCGATGCTATTATTAATCGGTGGTCAATTCAATGCCGTCATGCAAGGCAGACGAAACAAAATAGCAACTCGACGAAAAACCCGCGAAACCTGAATAGGTTCGCGGGTTTTTCACGTATTCAAACATTCCGGTTCAGCATTCGTAAGCCATTCAAAATGACTAGGATGGTGCTGCCTTCGTGGCCGATAACGCCGAGCGGCAACGTGATCGCTTGAAAAAAATTAGAGATGATCAGCACGATAATGACACTAATGGAAAAATAGATGTTTTGTTTGACGATGCGCTGCATTTTCTTGGCTAGTCGAATCGAGTAGGCGATACGTGATAAATCGTTTTTCATCAAAATGATATCGGCTGTTTCAAGGGCGACGTCCGTTCCTTCACCCATCGCAATGCCTACCGTGGCAGTCGCGAGTGCAGGTGCATCATTGATGCCGTCGCCAATCATCGCAACGCTGCCGTACTCTTCAAGTAAATTTTTAATATGTGTGACTTTGTCGCCTGGGAGACATTCTGCAATATATTCGTCAACACCGGTTTCATCGGAAATCGCTTTCGCGGTTTTTGCGTTGTCGCCTGTCAACATGATGCAATGAATGCCACTGTTTTTCAATTCTTGAATGGTGGTTTTAACAATTTCACGTACTGTATCTTTTAACGCCATTGCGGCTAAAATACCATCGCTGTTTCGCACAAAAGTAACGGTCTTGCCTTGATTAGCTAATGTGGCTAAAATACCTTCTTCGAAATGCTCGGCATCGTCGGCACCGACAAATCCAGGTTTGCCGACGAGCAATTCTTCTTCATTAATCATTGCTTTCAACCCATGACCAGGCACGTCTTCGATTTGGATATTGCGAAGAGGTTCAACGCCTTGACGAACGATATAATCGGTTATCGCTTTTGCAAGTGGGTGATTGGATTGGGATTCAATGCCTGCGACTTTTGCCATCAATTCATTTTGGTCAATGCCTTTACGAATGATAAAATCGGTGACTTCCGGCTTGCCGCGTGTCAGAGTGCCTGTTTTATCAAATGAAATGGCTTGCACTTTGCTTAAATTCTCAATGTGCACGCCGCCCTTGAAAATGATGCCGCTTTTTGCACCGTTTGAAATTGCTGCCAAGGTCGCAGGAGTGATGGAGGCGACGACAGCGCACGGGGAAGCTACAGTCAATAGCACCATCGCTCTGTAGAACGTCGTATTCCAATCCCAGCCAAGGATGAAATGGGGCAGGAACATCATCAATACAAACACCACAAGCACTACTTTTACATAAGGACCTTCAAAGCGTTCAATAAATTGCTGGGAAGGGGATTTTTCGCTTTCAGCGGATTGAACCAATTCAATGATTTTTTGGAAAAGCGTTTCTGAACTCGGCTTTGTCATCACCATCGTGATGGCGCCGGTCAAGTTGACAGTTCCTGCAAAAAGAATATCCTGTTCGTATTTTGAAACTGGAATCGATTCACCGTTAATAGCGGATTCATCAACGGCACTTTGTCCCGAGCGAATTGTACCGTCAACGGGTATGCGCTCGCCAGGTTTAACTGCGACAATGTCACCGGTGTTCAATTGCTTGACGGGAACCCGTTCGGTATCTCCGTTTTTTAATAGCCATGCTTCTTCCGGCTGTAAATTCATCAATGAGGAGATTTCCTTGCGGCTTTTATTCATCGTGTAAGTTTCAAGCGCTCCACTCAATGAGAAAATAAAGATCAAAATTGCGCCTTCTGTCCAATAACCAATAATGGATGCGCCTACTGCAGCTAAAATCATTAAAACTTCCACATTCAGATCTTTGTGTTCAATCGTTTTCTTGATGCCGTATTTTGCCTTAGCGTAGCCGCCGATGCCAAATGCTAGCAAATAGGCTACAGGATAAAAAGCGCTGAGCTCCTGTACTTCCAAATAATACGCAATCAAGATTAAAATGCCCGATACAATAGCAGCAATCAATTCAATATGAGTACGAAAAAAAGCCATCTCTGCACCTCCTTCTAGGAGCTGGCTTTGCAATCTGATTTATTCCTCTATACTAACACATTGTTGTTTGAATTTTTCGTCTATTGAACTGGAATAAAGGCATGAAAAAAACCGCGGCCAAGATGGCTGCGGTTATACTTCATATTATTTCTCTTCAGATGGGCGAGACTTGAATTGCTGCATTTTCTCATCAAGGTCATCAACCATGGCAATCAGCCGGTCAATATCTTCAAGTTCCGTATGTTCCGGTTCGATGGTATCCAATACTTCTAGGAAGATGTTTAAGCGCTGCTTCATGTAATCGACTTGCTGTTCTCTATTCGTGATGGATTTTCCCATTTGGTACACCTCTTTCCACACCTAATACTAGCGGAAATATCGCTTTTTTTCAATAAAAGCTATACAAGATTAACGAATGGAATAATTTATTGTTTATCCTAGTGATCAATAGGGCGAAGGTATAGCAGATTGATCAGTATTCGACACGCGAGGAAATATTTTGATATGAAGCAATTCAGCGAAGACGCCTGCGGGGCAGCGAAGCGACGAGATAGACGAGACCACGCAAGGAGCGAATGCGACTAAGGAGGCTTGGCGCTAGCCCTCGGCGAGCGAAGCTGTATTGCTTCATATAGTTATAACCTTTAGAAACTCAATTCTTATAGGTAATAAGTGTGATTTTACCTGATTTAATGTTTTGAATATTTACTTAATTATTTTTCTATGTTAGATTAAGGTTATTCAACAGCGAGGGGAGGCCGAAGGAAATAGGCGAAACCAATCATATTAGAACGCAAAGGAGGGGGTTCGTACATTTCGCCGGCAGCTTAGCCGAAGAAATTGGAGCTATGAAAAAACAAGAGGATATTGAAGAAACGTAAAGGCTCAGCCGCGATCTGAAATTCAGACACGGACTGAGCCTTATTTGTTATTGAATGAGTTCGTATGTTTCAATTACTTCCATGCTATCTTCTACAGATCGCACCATCGAACAATTTTTTCGTGTTAGTTCTAAGTTGAGATCCATTTTGGATTCATTGATATCGCCTTTGATGATAAAGTGCAGGTGTACTTTCGCAATGCGGCCCGCTTCTTCATCCACTCGAACAATTTCTTTCACTTCCACTTGGATGTCTTCAGCAGGCGTCCGTTTTTTCTCCAACACTTTCCGCAAAACGCCTGCGCTGCAAATTGCCAGCGATGCGACCATTAATTGATAAGGGCGAAAGCCGAATTCCTCGTTTGTCGATACGTTTAACGTCCCGAAAGGCAAATCACCTGCAAAACCATTTTCTGTCATTGTAAATTTCATCTGTAATCTCCTCCTTGTGTTAAAATTGTAGCTGAATTCCATTTAAAATCAAAAGAACGTGCTTGATACAGGAGGAAATATGAAGGATTTATTGAAAAGCGGGAAAGGCCGGTTCTGGATTTTGGTCGCGATCGTCTCCATTTCGGGATTTTCCCAAGGCATGCTGCTGCCGCTAATTGCAGTTATTTTCGAGAAAGAC
Source organism: Planococcus sp. (in: firmicutes) (assembly GCA_041553775.1). Taxonomy (GTDB): domain Bacteria; phylum Bacillota; class Bacilli; order Bacillales_A; family Planococcaceae; genus Planococcus. The sequence goes on along the minus strand of JBFEIJ010000004.1, from coordinate 23,689 downwards.
GGCGTGTCTTCCGCATTGAACGGGCTGAGCGCTACAGGACTTTATATTGGAACATTGGTAGTAGCCCCGTTCATGGAGCCGCAATTACGCCGGTTCGGCTACAAGCCGCTCCTGTTAGCCGGTGGTGGCTTGGTGATTGCTTCTTTATTATTGTTTCCGTTATGGAAAAGTGTTTTTTTCTGGTTCGCTTTGCGCATCCTTATTGGTGTGGGCGATCAAGCGCTGCATTTTTCTACACAGACGTGGATTACGAGTTTTTCTCCGCAGCACCGGTTAGGGCGCAATATTGCTATTTATGGGATGTCTTTTAGTATCGGGTTTGGTTCAGGACCGCTTTTTGTGCCGTTAATTAATATTTTTGAAGCATTGCCATTCATCATATCAGGTGTGCTTTGTTTACTGGCTTGGTCGCTGGTGTTTTTTCTGGATAATGATTTTCCAGAAGTGTCGGTCGGAGCGATGGCGAAGAAAGGGGTATTCAGCCGTTTCAGGGCCGCTTTGGTGATTGCCTGGGTGGCATTTTTGCCGCCGCTCGGCTACGGTTTCCTAGAAGCGTCTCTTCATGCCATTTTCCCGGTTTATGCTTTGCGCCAATCGATCGAAGTGGGGACGGTCTCGATTATGCTTGCGGCTTTCTCATTAGGGGCGATTATCACTCAATTGCCACTAGGAACATTGAGTGATCGGATCGGGCGGCGACGAGTTCTTTTATACGGTTTGTTTGGTGGAACTTTAGCATTTGGAACGGCCAGCTTTTTTGAATCCCAAGATTGGCTGATCATAAGCTTTTTTGCGGCAGCCGGTATGTGCGTCGGATCCATGTTCTCTTTAGGTATTTCCTTTATGGCGGATTTATTGCCAAAAGAATTGTTGCCGACGGGCAATCTACTTTGCGGCATCGCGTTTAGCATTGGCAGTTTATCCGGGCCATTCCTGGGCGGACTTTTTATCGAATACGCAGCCGGTTTGAGTTTTTTGCTGCTGATTTCAGTAATGCTATTGCTTTTGTTTTTACTTATCTTGCTGCGCGGAAAACCCCGAGTGCAATCAGCTTTTTAAAATAAGGCAGCATAAGAAAAGGCATGGACAACAACTGGCGTCCATGCCTTTTCGTGTACGTTATTTTCTTCTTTCAAGCAATGTAACGGCTTCAACTTGCGCCGTTTGCGGAAACATATCCACAGGTTGGATGTATTTGATGTCGTAGACTTTTGTTAATTGCTGCAAGTCCTTCGCTAATGTGGAGGGGTTGCAAGATGTGTAGACAAAGCGCTTCGGCTGGACTTTCAAAATCGTTTTCAATAACGAATCATCCAGGCCAGTACGGGGCGGATCGACTGTAAGAACATCCGGTACAAATCCTTCGTTGCTCCACAATTCAAGCCATTTCTCTGCCGTGCCAGTGACGTATTTCGCCGTAATCCCTTGTTTTTTCGCGTTAGCTTTTGCATCGACGACACTTTCGTGAATAACGTCCATGCCACGGATTTCTTTCGCGCCATCTGCAAGCCATAAGCCAATTGTTCCGACACCGCAATAGGCATCGACAATCGATTCGTTGCCTGTTAATTGAGCGGCACGTTTAATTTCATCGTATAGTTTCACTGTTTGCGTCGGATTCAACTGGAAGAAAGCGCGCGCTGATAAATCGAAAGCCAGCTCGCCTAATTCTTCGTGGATTGTATCTTTGCCGTATAAAGTAATCGTTTCATCCCCAAAGATCAACGAAGTTTTTTCTTTATTGATGTTTTGAACAATCGACACAAGATTAGTATCGATTTTTTGAAGTTTTTCCATTAAAAGCTCTTTATTCGGCAATTTCGCGCGCGTGGTGACAAGAACAAGTTGGATTTCTCCAGTTTGCACACCAGTGCGTACGACAATTGTACGGATAATGCCTTTCATTGTCTTCCCATCATAAATCGGCATTTTCAGCTCTTCTAATATGCGTTTCACTGCATTGGTGATGACCGTCGTATCGGGATGCTGCACGATGCATTGATCAATATCGAGCAATTGATGAGACCCTTCAGCAAATAAGCCGGCAATGACTTTCTGCCCTTTCAAGCGTGTCTGGAACTGGCTCTTGTTCCGGTAACGCCACGGGTCTTCCATGCCGATTGTTTCTTCGACCTTAACATTGACACCTTTCAGATAACGCTCTAATGCCTGCATCACAAGATCTCGCTTCTCGACTAATTGCTGGCTGTATTCTAAATGCTGCAATTGGCAGCCTCCGCACGCTTCGTAAATTGGACAAGGCGGCGTTTGGCGGTGAGGGGAAGCCTTGCGCATTTTTAAAATGCGCGCTTCTGCAAAATTGCGTTTGACCGTCGTTACCTGTGCGGTAATTTCTTCTCCAGGCAATGCACCAGGTACAAATACGACATTTCGTTTAAAATAGCCGATGCCTTCGCCGTTGATGCCAAGTCGTTTGATCGTCAAAGGAAATTTCATGCCTTCTTCGATAATAGGTTTCTCGTTCATTCAGTCACGTCCTTTATCTAATCATCCCTTCATTATAGTCTTATTTATAGATATCAGCCAGTGCTGAAGGCAAATCCGGAAAATTGAATTGGAAGCCCATTTGTTCGAGCACTCTCGGTACAACACGCTGGCCCGTCAACACGAGGCGGCTTTTGTCGCCCAGCACAATTTTTAGAGCAATAGAAGGAACCGGGATTAAATGCGGACGGTGTAAAGCATGGCCGATTTCTTTTCCGAATTCTTTCATGCGTTCTGGTTGCGGCGCTGTGACATTGAATGGCCCTTCCAGTTCTGTTGTTTGCAAAGCAAATTGAATCGCTCGCGCAACGTCAGAAACATGAACCCACGAAACCCATTGGCGTCCTGACCCAACAGTGCCGCCAACAAATAATTTATAAGGCAACGCCATGAGAGGCAGCGCTCCTGCATTTTTTCCGAGTAAGATGCCGAAGCGGCCATAAGCTACACGTACACCATGCACTTTAGCGTGATCCGCGAGTTTTTCCCAGTGAATAACTGTGCGCGCCAGAAAATCACTACCTCTTTCAGTAGAAGTTTCGGTGTAGGTAGCCGACTCAGAGGCGGGATAAATGCCGATGGCGCTAGCATTGATCAAAGTTTGCGGTTTATAAGTCAATTTGTCGATAATGCGCAATACTTCTTCAGTCGCTTCCATGCGGCTATTGTAAATTTCCCGTTTCTGCTGTTCGCTCCAGCGTCCGTCATTGATGGAAGATCCTGCTAAATTGATGATGGCGTCAATGCCTTCAAGTTGTCTTTCAGGAGCGGCTCCTTCTGTCAGCCATTGGACGTATTTAGTGTTCGGTGTCGATTCTCGAGGGCTTCTCGTCAAAATGTAAACGACATGACCGCTCGTATGAAAAAGCCGTGTCAATTCCTTGCCTAAAAAGCCTGTACCGCCAGTAATTGCAATCTTCATTCTCATCGCCTCCGTTTCTTTTACATTACCCTGAATCGATGCATTTAAGCACTTGAAAGGGTATAATGAATAAAGAAGAGAGGTGCCGGTAAATGCCGATTATTTCTAAAATCACGCGAGGAAAGAACAATCCAGAACGATACAATATCTACCTGGAGGAAAAGTTCGCCTTTAGTGTCGATGAATCCGTGTTAATCCGGTATCAACTGACCAAAGGCAAAGAAGTCGATCAATGGACGCTCGAAGAAATCAATTTCGAAGACGAAGTCCGCAAAGCTTATAACAAAGCCCTGTATTACTTGGGTTTTCGAATGCGCAGTGAAGGCGAAGTGCGCAAAAAACTAAAAGAAAAAGAATTTGGCGACGCCGTCATCGACGAAGCCATTAAAAAACTATACACCTTGAATTTTTTGGACGACCGCGCATTTTCAGAAGCGTTGATGCGTACGCAAGTGAAATCCAGCAAAAAAGGCCCTAAAGCCATTCAGCAGGATATGCAAAAGAGAGGAATTGATAAACAAGTGCAAAAAGACGTCTTGGATTCCTATTCTGAAGAACAGCAATTAGAAGTCGCCAAAGGATTGGCTGAAAAAATCGCAGCAAAAGAAAGTGCGAAAACCCCAAGCCAAATCAAGCAAAAAATCAATGATTCGTTAATGCGCAAAGGCTATTCGTACACGCTCATCAAGCAAGCTATTGCAGACCTCAATCTGGAAAAAGATGAAGATCAATGGGCGGAAAGTGTCGCTGAACAAGGCGATAAATTGTGGCACAAGCACAGCAATAAGCTATCAGGCCATGATTTGAAGTCGAAAGTGAAACAAGGCCTTTATCAAAAAGGATTTCCGAGCGAAGTCATTAACGAGTATTTGGAAAAAAAGGAGCAGGAAGATGACTGAGGAAAAACGATATAGCGATATGAATGAACATGAATTGCGCGCGGAAATTGGGCGCTTGAAAGAAAAAGCACGGAAAGCGGAACAACTGGGCATTGTTAACGAATTCGCAGTGCTTGAACGGAAAGCGGTAATGGCTGCTGCCTATTTGTTGGATCCAGAAGACTTTAAACAAGGTGAAGTTTACCGAATCGAAGGCGACCCGAATGTCTATTTCCAAATTGACTATTTAAAAGGTCGTTTTGCATGGGGCTATCGCCTTGGGGGAGAAAAATTTGCAGAGGCGTTGCCGATTTCGATGCTGCGCCCACTGAAAGAGGGGAAATAACCGAATGAATGAAACAATTGACGAATTGACAATGGAGTTATTGGAGAAAAACTCGAATCTAACGGAGGAAAAAGCCCGCACATGGATCGAACTGCTCGTTTCAGATTTTGAAGCATCATACGCAAAAGCAGGATACGATTATCAAGGAACAGCTGTGGTGGAAAAAGTTATCCGCCAATGGATCGAAAGCTATGGCGATAAAATCCACGAATTCGCCGGCAACAACCCAAAATACGCACATCTTGTAAACGACTCAGTGAATTAAAAAAACGCACACGGCTGTGTGCGTTAGACTTTAGATAATGTTGAACTAAAATGAATAATGGTGTATAACTTCCAATCGGACTGGCCACTTCGCTTTCCGTGGGCTCAGCTTCAGCCTCCTCGCGACTTACGTCCCTGCGGGGTCTTCAGCTTTCGCTGTCCCACTGGAGTCTTCGTGGCCAGCCCGCTTGGAAGATTGAGGTTTTTATCGAAGTGAACTATCTTGATACACTCTCTATTCACAATAACTCTAATATTCTTGAATACAACCCTCAAGAATCCGGAGCACCAAGTGGCGACTCCAGCGGAAAAACGGAGTGGTGAGACCCCGCAGGAGCTTGCGACGAGGAGGCTCAGCGCTTCGTCCGCGGAAAGCGTCCACTTGGTGTGTAGGATTCCATATAAAGACAGCGAAATGATTTGCTATAATTTTTTCTACAAACTGACGCACACGGCTGTGTGCGTTTTTTATTGTATTTAGTTATGGCTGAAATCGAGTTTCTTCCTCAGTTTGTCTTCGCTGAAAATCCAACCGGTATATGAATTGACGACATTATAATCTTGATCGAGATGCGCAACCGCGACAAACGGATAATAATCGTTGCTGCGGTAGCGGAGGTCGATAAGCCTCACTTCATAAATTTCGTCGTATTCATTGATCTCCCAACGGTAAAGAGGAGAGAATGATACGAAAGCGGCTAAATTTTTGTCTTTTAATGCGGTTTGGAATAAGTCATTGTCTTTCGGTAAATCAAGCTTTAAGAATTTATCATATATATTGATAGACCGACCATAGGCACGACCGACAAAATGATGTTGATCTGTGTCAGCGGCAATGCGCCATTCAAAAAAGCGGATGGTCGGCGCAACGATGATGTTCGTCGTGTCGGGAATTGTATTGCGTACGGCGTGCTCGACAGCGTCTTGCAGCGCAAAGCGTACAATATAATAGAAGAACAACACGAAATAGAGGATGGCCATCGTCCAAACGGGATTTGAACCAAATGCCCAAAACATCAGAGCGATTAAATGGAGACCGAAAATAATCGGATCAAACGTGTTGATAACTCCTAATGCGACCCAGCGATTTGAGAAAGGGCGCAATGCTTGTGTTCCGTAAGAATTGAAAATATCAACAAACACATGCAGGAATACAGCAAGAAACGTCCACATCCACAAATGCAGTATGTCAGCCGATGGGAATATGAATCCGATTGCAGCAGTTAAGGCAATCGGCCACAAGAGCACAGCGGGAATCGAATGTGTAGCTCCGCGGTGATGGCGTATATAAATCGCATTGCTGCGAAGTTTTAAAACAGTATCGATGTCTGGTATTTGGGAACCGATGATGGTGCCTGTAATAACAGCTGTTGCTGTTGCCGGATGACTGGCAACAACCGGATCTGCCATAGCAAGACCGCCAAGAGCGATGCCCATGACAATATGTGTACCTGTATCCATTGCCTCATCCCCTTTCATAGGCGGCGAAATTTGGTTGTCTGCGAGTGGTTTTGTTAAAATAATAGCATTCCCTATATAAAATCTATACCCGGATTCAGGGCGTATAATCTAAGCGAATGGAGGCAATACCAATAGAATTCAATAGCAAGCAATTCCAAGAAGATTTAATCAGCTGGTTTGCCGCCGAAAAACGTGATTTGCCATGGCGTAGAACGGCAGATCCTTATCAAATCTGGATTTCCGAAATCATGTTGCAGCAAACGCGAGTGGATACGGTTATTCCTTATTATAAACGCTTTGTGGAGAAATTCCCTACTTTGAACGATTTGGCGAATGCGGAAGAAGAAGTATTGCTTAAGCAATGGGAAGGTCTTGGCTATTATTCCAGGGCGCGCAATCTTCAAGCAGGTGTAAAAGAAGTCGCGGAAAAATATAACGGCATCGTCCCGTCGACGCGCAAGGACATCTCGTCTTTAAAAGGCGTCGGACCTTATACAGCGGGAGCTGTATTAAGTATAGCTTATGGCATTCCGGAACATGCGGTGGATGGCAATGTCATGCGTGTGCTGTCGCGGATCCTGCTGGTAGAAGAAGATATCGCTAAGCCGAAAACCCGCAAGACTTTCGAAGACGCTGTAATGGAAATCATCAGCCATGAAAATCCGTCTTTCTTTAACCAAGGATTGATGGAACTTGGGGCATTAATTTGTACACCAACATCTCCTAAATGCCTGCTTTGTCCTGTGCGAGAACAATGCGGTGCATTTCATGAAGGGCGACAGCATGAGTTGCCAGTGAAAACTAAAGCGAAAAAGAACAAGGAGCTTCATTATTCGATGCTGGCTATTCATAATGGTAACAAAGTATTGATGGAAAAAAGACCTGAATCAGGGCTTTTGGCGAACATGTGGCAATTCCCGATGGTTGAAATGGATGGAGTCTTTCTTTCTGATGGTTTGGATGAACACTTATCGGAAAATTTCAAAGGGACTGTAGAGAAGGTCGAGAAAATTACTTCTTTCAAACACGTCTTTTCTCATTTAACATGGAATGTGGATGGATTTATTGCGCAAGGAAAGGACCTGACTGTGCCCTCGCATATGAAATGGGTAACAGCAGATGAACTTGAATTGCTTCCGGTCGCAGGGCCGGTCCGAAAAATGAAAGAAGCTTTACAACAAAGAGGAGATGTGTGAATATGACGGCTCAAAAAGTGGCATTGGTGACAGGAAGCAGTAGAGGACTCGGCAAAGCATTGGCGATTGCTCTTGCAGAACAAGGTTATGATATCGTGGTCAATTATGCACGCAGCAAAACAGCGGCGCTTGATACGGTGAAAGAAATCGAAGCAAGAGGCCAAAAAGCATTGCTCGTTCGCGCAAATGTTGGCGATGTAGAAAAATTACGCGGGATGTTTGAAACAATTAAGGAAGAATTCGGTCGTTTGGATGTTTTTGTATCAAATGCAGCATCAGGCGTTCTTCGTCCAGTTATGGAATTGGAAGAGTCGCATTGGGATTGGACGATGAACATCAATGCCAAAGCAATGTTGTTCGGTGCACAAGAAGCGGCGAAACTCATGGATAATGGCGGCAAAATCATCGGCATCAGCTCATTAGGTTCTATTCGTTATTTGGAAAATTACACGACTATCGGTGTTTCCAAAGCGGCAGTTGAGTCGATTACGCGTTATTTGGCGGTTGAATTGGCACCGAAAGGAATTGCGGTCAATACAGTATCGGGCGGCGCCATTGATACCGAAGCGTTGACGCATTTCCCGAACCGTGAAGAATTGCTGAATGATGCACGCGTGAATACGCCTGCAGGCAGAATGGTCGAGATCGATGATATGGTCAAAGCGGCGCTATTCTTGATTTCTGACAACGCCGATATGATTCGCGGCCAGACGATTATCGTCGATGGCGGACGTTCCATTGTTATGTAATTTCCTAATACCTAAGCCTTTCTGCCTTTTCACTGTATGTTTTCAGAATTGATTGATATAATTACGAGGACATTAAAAAATATATACGGTTAGGCGAAAAGGTGGGATGGACATGGCGATTCCCGTGGAGGGAGAAACAATACAAATCCACAGTTACAAACACAACGGCCGAATCCACCGTGTCTGGCAAGAAACTACAGTATTGAAAGGGACTAATAACATAGTGATCGGTGCAAATGAACGAACGATGGTTACTGAATCGGATGGCAGGACGTGGTTGACGCGAGAACCGTCGATTTGCTATTTCCATGCAGAACATTGGTTCAATATTATTTGCATGCTCCGCGACGATGGAGTGTATTATTATTGCAATGTGAGTTCTCCATTCGTTTATAATAATGGATCGTTAAAGTACATCGATTATGATTTGGATGTTAAAGTGTTTCCTGATATGTCGTATACCTTGCTGGACGAAGACGAATATGAAGACCATAAAAGGCAGATGGGTTATCCGGAAGTGATTGACCAGATCCTCCACCGCAATGTGGAAAAGCTGATCGGCTGGATCAAACAGCGGAGAGGCCCTTTTGCCCCGGACTTCATCGAAGTATGGACGAACCGGTATGATTTTCACCGGCAATGCCGACTTAGTGATTAAACGAAAAACCTGTTGCTTGCCAACAGGTTTTTCGTTTTGATGAGAATGGAGTGAAAGAATTGAACAGTACGAAACGCTATATGCAATTTGTAAAGCCTTATACCTGGCAGATTGTCTTGACAATTATCATCGGTATTTTTAAATTTGCGATTCCGTTGTTCATTCCGTTATTGATCAAAATCGTTATCGATGACATTATCGGTGCGGACAGTTTATCAAGCAGTGAAAAATTAGAGCAGCTATATTGGTGGCTCGGCGGAACAGCGATTTTGTTTTTCATCTTCCGACCGCCAATTGAATACTTCCGACAATATTACGCCCAATACGTCAGCAATAAAATTCTTTACGACATCCGACAGTATCTTTACGGGCATATGCAGCGCTTAAGCTTACGCTATTATGCGAATACACGTGCCGGGGAAATCATTTCGCGTATTATTAATGACGTCGAGCAAACGAAGAATTTCGTCATGATTGGACTCATGAATTTATGGCTCGACTTGGCGACGATCTTGATAGCTATCGGTATTATGCTGTCGATGGATGTGAAATTGACGATTGTTGCGCTATTGGCGTTCCCGTTCTATGCATTCAGCGTCAAATTTTTCTTCGGTCGACTCCGCGATTTGACGCGGGATCGTTCGCAAGCGTTGGCAAATGTTCAAAGTTATTTGCATGAACGCGTCCAGGGCATGAGTATCATCAAAAGTTTTGCACTCGAAAAGCACGAGCAAAAATTATTTGATGAGACGAATGACAATTTTCTCGATAAAGCGATTGCCCATACTAAATGGAATGCAAAAGCATTTGCAGTGGTCAATACAATCACGGATATTGCACCGTTACTTGTTATCGGGTTCGCTGGCTACCAAGTGATTCAAGGTAATTTGACACTTGGTACAATGGTGGCGTTTATCGCTTACATCGAACGACTTTACAGTCCATTGCGCCGATTAGTGAATTCTTCGACGACATTGACGCAAGCAATTGCTTCAATGGATCGCGTGTTTGAATTGGTTGATGAGGAATACGAAGTGACAGACCGCAAAGGTGCAAAAGATTTGAGCGTAGTTGATGGCAAACTTGAATTCCGCGATGTATCTTTCCGGTACAATAATGGCGGCACGGAAGTTCTGTCTAATTTGAATTTTACCGTTAAACCTGGAGAAACGATTGCATTTGTCGGAATGAGCGGTGGCGGCAAGTCGACAATCGTTTCGCTAATCCCAAGGTTTTACGATGTCACAGAAGGCGGCATTTATATGGATGACCACGATTTGCGTGATGTCACGATCCATACGCTGCGTGATCAAATTGGATTAGTGCTGCAGGACTCGATTTTGTTTAGTGATTCTGTTAAATCCAATATTCTGATGGGGAAACCGCACGCTACCGACGAAGAGGTTGAAGCGGCGGCTAAAGCAGCCAATGCACACGAATTCATCGAAATGTTGCCGGAAGGCTATGATACGAAAGTCGGCGAACGCGGCGTTAAATTATCAGGCGGACAAAAACAACGCATTGCCATTGCGCGAGTGTTCCTGAAAAATCCGCCTATCCTCATTTTGGATGAAGCGACATCGGCGCTTGATCTTGAAAGTGAGTCGCTAATCCAAGATTCACTAGAGCGCCTAGCGCACGATCGCACGACGTTGATCGTTGCGCACAGATTATCGACAATAACACATGCCGATCAAATTATCGTTATTGACCATGGTCAATTGGTCGAAAAAGGAAAGCATGATGAATTGATGAAACAACAAGGTGTATACGCCAGTCTTTTCCAAGTGCAACAATTTGTTTAATACTAGAAAAAGCTCCTGAACACTTCAGGAGCTTTTTTTTTATGGCATGAGAAAAATATGCAATATTTGATAAGCTATTGCAATAATACTAATTTTACGTATAATATAAACACATAGAATTTTCTGTTTTAATTAGAAAATAAAGGGGTGGCATTGTGGAAGACAGAAAAAAAATATTGGAAGTTAATGGCTTGAAAACCTCTTTCTTTACAGATGATGGCGAGGTACCAGCTGTTGACGACATAGATTTCTATATCCGTGAAGGCGAAGTGCTAGGAATAGTTGGTGAGTCAGGATGTGGGAAAAGTGTCACTTCACTATCAATCATGGGTCTGGTCCCCAGTCCTCCAGGTAAAATTGTAGGCGGCGAAATTTTATTTCAGAATAAGGATTTAACGCATTTGAAAGAAAAAGAGATGCGAGATATACGCGGTAATGACATCGCAATGATTTTCCAAGAACCGATGACATCATTGAATCCATTGTTTACAATCGGCGATCAATTGCGCGAAGCTGTAAAGATTCACAAACGAGACTGGTCGAAACAACAAATCAATGACCGGTCAATCGAAATGATGAAGCTTGTCGGACTGCCACGGGCAGAAGGGCTAATGAAAGATTATCCTCACCAGCTTTCCGGCGGTATGCGCCAACGCGTGATGATTGCTATGGCTTTGCTCTGTGAACCGAAAGTATTGATCGCAGATGAGCCGACAACCGCTTTGGATGTAACCATCCAAGCCCAGATTTTAAAGCTGATCAAAAGCTTGAACGAACGATTGGATACAGCAGTGCTATTGATCACCCACGATTTGGGTGTCGTTGCCGAAACGTGCGAACGGGTCGTTGTTATGTACGCAGGTAAAGTAGTGGAAGAAGGGCCTGTTCATACAATCTTTAAAGATCCACAGCATCCATATACGCGCGGATTATTGGAATCGGTTCCAGACATGCGCTTTAAAAAAGAGCGGCTATACTCGATTCCCGGAAATGTTCCAAAACCGGGATCGATTAAAAACGGTTGTAAATTTGCAGCACGCTGTGAATTTGCATTCGATCGATGCACTGTAGAAAATCCACCACTTTATCAAACGGCAGAGGATCACAAAACCCGCTGCTTCCTATACGATCCGAAGGAGGTGCAGCCGCATGACAGAACCGTTGTTGAAAGTTGAAGGGCTGAAGAAGCATTTTCCAATCAAGTCAGGCATTCTCGGTAAAGTGAAAAATTACGTGAAAGCCGTTGACGATGTGTCTTTTACCGTCAATGAAGGAGAGACTTTAGGAATAGTAGGCGAATCGGGCTGTGGTAAGTCCACGACGGGTCGAATGCTAATGCGTCTTTTAGAACCGACAGAAGGCAAAGTGTTTTTTGACGGCAAAGAATTGACCAGCATCTCGAGCGCGGATATGCGAAAAATGCGCCGTGATATACAAATGGTGTTCCAGGATCCTTATGCTTCCTTGAATCCGCGTCATACAATTGAAAAGATCTTGATGGAGCCGTTGAATGTGCACAACATCGGCGATCCTAAAGATCGCAAAAAGAAAGTTTATGAATTTCTGGAAATCGTCGGTCTCAGCAGTTACCATGCGAAACGTTATCCGCATCAATTTAGCGGCGGACAGCGTCAACGCATCGGAATTGCACGCGCTTTAATGACGAATCCAAAATTGATTATTGCAGATGAGCCCGTTTCAGCTCTGGATGTATCGATCCAAGCTCAAGTATTGAACTTGATGCAGGATTTGCAGAAAGAATTGAAACTAACTTATATTTTCATTGCCCACGACCTTGGTGTCGTACGTCATATCAGCGACCGGGTGGGCGTTATGTACCTAGGGAAGATGGCGGAACTGGCGGATAGTGAAAAGCTTTACGAAAAGCCTTTGCATCCGTATACCCAAGCGTTGCTTGGAGCAGTGCCGGTGCCAGATCCCGATTTTGTCCGCGAAGAAATCATCATCAAAGGCGATGTGCCGAATCCGGCCAATCCGCCAAGCGGATGCCGTTTCCATACGCGCTGTCCGTTCAAGATGGATATTTGCGAAACAACTGAACCGATTTTTGCAGAAGTTGAAGAAGGTCATTATGTAGCCTGCCACCTCTATGAGCAAAGCAGGCCGCAATGATAATAAATAACACAAATGGAGGGGTAAATTTGGGGAAGAAAAAGTTCTTATCACTCACGTTACTGATGCTATTATTAGTGTCAACAGCGCTATTCGGCTGTAGTTCAGACGATTCGTCGGATGACAAAAAAGATGACGGCGGAAGCTCAGGAGATTCGAAAGTATTGATCTTCGGACGCGGAGGAGACTCAGTATCGCTTGACCCGATTGTTGTTACGGACGGAGAATCGTATAAAGTTACAAAAAACATTTTTGATACATTGGTAAACTTCGGGGAGCAAGATACAGATGTTAACCCTGGACTAGCTACAAAATGGGATGCTGCTGAAGATGGTTTGACGTACACATTCCAACTTGAAGAAGGCGTTAAGTTCCATGATGGAACTGACTTCAATGCTGAAGCAGTTGTGAAAAACTTTGAACGTTGGGCCGGCGGCGACGCTGATAAATTCCCATACTACGGTTCTATGTTTGGTGGATTCTCAGGTGATGAAGGCCACGTAATCGAATCAGTAACAGCTACTGGCGATTACGAAGTTGAGTTCAAATTAAAACGTCCACAAGCACCATTCTTGAAAAACTTAGCAATGAGTTCTTTCGGTATCGCTTCACCAACAGCTTTTGAAGCTGCTGGCGACAAATTCGGCGATGAGCCAGTTGGAACAGGTCCATTCAAATTTGTTGAGTGGAAACGTAACGATTCAATTACTATTGAAAAGAACGAAGATTACTGGATCGATGGAGAGCCGAAATTGGATAAAGTTATTTTCCGCTCGATTCCAGATAATTCTGCTCGTTTGAACGCATTATTATCGGGTGAAATTGACTTGGCTGATGGAATCACACCTTCTGATGGCAAGACAATCGAAGGAAATGCAGATCTTCAATTATTTGAAAGACCATCTATGAACGTTGGCTACCTTGGATTAACAAATACTCGCGAACCGTTTGACGATCCAAAAGTCCGTCAAGCGATGAACCACGCAATCGACAAGCAAGCAATCGTTGATGCATTCTTCGAGGGTCGCGGGGAAATTGCGAAAAACCCGATGCCGCCAGTTATCAACGGCTACAACGATGACATCGAAGCTTACGATTACAACCCTGAAAAAGCGAAAGAATTATTAGCTGAAGCAGGACTTCCAGATGGTTTCGATATGGAACTATACGCAATGCCAGTACCACGTCCATATATGCCGGATGGCCAAAAAGTAGCGGAAGCTATTCAAAAGAACTTGGCTGATATCGGCGTAAATGCAAAAATCGTATCGTTTGAATGGGCAACATACCTTGAAAAAGCTGCAAACGGAGAAGCAGATGCTTTCCTATTAGGATGGACAGGCGATAACGGCGATGCCGACAACTTCCTATATGTATTGCTTGATCAAGACAATATCGGATCAAACAACTATGCGTACTACAAAAACCAAGAATTGCACGATCTATTGATCAAAGCGCAATCTGAAGTTGATGAATCAGTACGTAACGACCTTTACATGCAGGCACAGGAAATCATCCATGAAGATGCTCCTTGGGTTCCACTTGCGCACTCTACACCATTACTTGCTGGTGGCAAGAACGTAGTGAACTTCAAAGCACATCCAACGGGTTCTGATAAACTGTCAACTGTAGATTTAGAGTAGGCATTCAAAGAGGAGAGGTCATCATGATTTCTCCTCTTTTTTTCCTTAATGAATACATAACGCAAGAGATGGAGAGGTGAAGAAAAATGCTTCACTATATTGGAAGAAGACTGTTACAACTGATCCCAGTATTACTGGGAATGACGTTTATTGTGTTTTTAATCATCCGCGCAATTCCTGGAGATCCGGCACAGGTCATTTTAGGTCAACAGGCTTCGGAAGAGGCAATTAAAGCATTAAGAACCACATTAGGATTGGATAACCCTTGGTATATTCAATACTTTGATTATTTAAAAGGGCTAGTTACCGGTGATTTAGGGGAATCCTTGCGCACACGTACTCCGGTAGTTGATGAAATCTGGCCGTATTTAGCGGCTACGATTGAATTGTCTTTCTTCGCAATTATCATTGCCGTGATCATCGGTATCAATGCAGGGATTGTCTCAGCTTGGTTCCAAAATTCATGGTTTGATTATTTAGCAATGATTATTGCTTTGGTTGGTGTATCAATGCCGATTTTCTGGTTAGGTTTGATGAACCAATGGATCTTTTCAATTGAGCTTGGCATTTTGCCAACTACAGGACGCGAAAATGTACGGGACCCAGTCGAAGTCATTACCAACTTTTATGTTATTGATACAATCATCACCGGGCAATTCGATCAATTGTCGACTGTTTTGAAGCATCTAGTGCTTCCAGGCACTGCGCTCGCAACAATTCCAATGGCAATCATCGCCCGTATGACGCGCTCGAGCATGCTCGAAGTGATGCGTTCGGATTACGTTCGAACTGCACGCGCTAAAGGGTTGAAAATGTTTTGGGTTGTTTACAAACACGCATTGAAAAATGCGATCATTCCGGTTTTAACAATTATTGGACTTCAAATGGGCTTGCTTTTAGGCGGTGCCATTTTGACAGAAACGATTTTCGGCTGGCCGGGAATTGGACGCTATATTTATGAAGCAATCGGATTCCGTGATTATCCGGTTATCCAATCAGGTATTCTTATCGTGGCATTTATTTTTGTCATGATCAATTTGTTCGTCGATTTGATTTACAGCTTAGTCGATCCACGTATTAAATATGATTAGAAGGGGGGAAGCATTAAATGGCTGACGCAGTTACAAACAACAAAGAAGTTGAAATGGACCAGGTCGCAGGACCATGGAAAGAAGCGTGGCGTGGATTCCGAAAAAGTAAAGTCGCGGTAGTCGGAATGGGAATCGTAATATTCTTTATCGTGCTCGCTATTTTTGGACCGCTCATTACACCGCAAGGCATCAACGAACAAGATCTGTCGCAGCGTCTTTTGCCCCCTTCTGCTGAATATTGGATGGGAACAGACGACTTCGGCCGCGATATTTTATCGCGGATCGTATACGGTGCAAGAATCTCGTTATGGGTAGGTTTTTTAGCAGTAATCGCTTCAGTAATTGTCGGTAGTATCTTTGGTATTCTAGCGGGGTATTACGGAAAATGGGTGGATACGATCATTTCCCGTATTTTCGATATCATGCTTGCATTCCCAAGTATCTTATTGGCAATTGCGGTAGTGGCAGTTCTTGGACCGTCGTTACGAAACGCGCTAATTGCAATCGCAATCATTAACGTACCGAACTTCGGACGTTTGATTCGCTCGAAAGTGTTAAGCATTAAGGAAGATGAATATATCATGTCAGCGAAAGCAATCGGCATGCAAGATTTACGAATCTTATTTTCCCACATATTGCCAAATTCAATGGCTCCTGTAATTGTTCAAGGTACATTAGCAATTGCAACAGCAATCATCGAAGCTGCGGCATTAGGCTTTCTTGGGCTTGGGGCACAAGCGCCATCACCTGAATGGGGGAAAATGTTGGCAGATTCACGCTCTTATTTAACAAATGCTCCATGGACGATGATCTTTCCAGGGGTTGCCATCATGTTGACCGTTCTTGGGTTTAATTTGATGGGCGATGGTTTGCGAGATGCACTTGATCCTCGCATGAAGTCATAAATAAAAAGTGCCGGACAATGGTGTCCGGCACTTTTTTATATGGCTTTTTCGATTTCGGAAGCTATTTCATCCGAGTGGTAATTGTGATAAGCGATGATCAGCATATCCAGATGTTCCAGTTGTTCTTCGTAATCGATGATGGCCGACAATACATGCATCAGGTGATAAATGGAGAACTCGTTGCCTTCTTGTTCGTAAGCGAGATTGATCTCTTTCACAAAAACAGTCATCATGTCCTGACGTTTCTCTGCAGCGTCGTCGCCTGAAGTTTCACTATGGTCAGCGCGTAGTTTGCCGACGTATTTCATGTAAAGCTGTTCGTGGTAACTTGCCAAGCTTTCAAGACGCTCCTGCACCATGACATGAAAATGTTCGGGAAGGTCAGTTAATTCGTTTTCGAAACGATGAAGTCGTTTTAACACGTTCAAACTTTTCTTTGATGTGGCAATCATTTGGCGGTACAGCACCAATTTCCGTGCTTTTGAATATTGTTGTTTTTTCGTATAACTCCGTTCGTCTTTATAAAATGCATACCATTGATCGACTTTATCGAGTTTGGTGGAGAGGCGATCGATATCTTCTTTTAAAGACGTATGCGTAGACGCATGGCGAATGGACACGCGGATCCAACGAAGAACTTCTTCACTAACTTCATGGATGGAAGTGAAAAGTCTTGTTTCATACTTGGGAGGCAGAAAGATCAAGTTGACCATGAATGACGCCAAAATACCAAGTAATACAGTCCCGAAACGCATGGAAGCAAAAGATAAAAAGTCAGGGTCATGCGATTCCATAATGGCGATAATTGTCACTAATGTAAGAGGTACAGTACTCTCAAGTTTCAGTTTCAGCATGATGACAATGGCAAGAACTGCCCCGAGCCCGATGGTCAAATAGTTTGAACCTAAGGTCAAAACAAAAATTACTGCAATGCCGGCACCAATTAAATTACCATATATTTGATCTAATACTGTCAGATAAGAACGGTAAATGGAAGGCTGAATCGCAAAAATCGCCGCAATTCCCGCAAAAACAGGGGAAGGGAGATCCAGTAAATTCGCTAAAAACAAGGCGAACGAAATGGCGATTCCGGTTTTGAATATGCGTGCACCTAATTTCATGGACTTTTGGTCTCCTTTCCGCTGTATTTTTTATTTCTTTATAATTGCTTGAACGCTTCGCGAACAGCTTCTATAGAAGTTTCGACGTCTTCAAGCGTATGTTCAGTCGTTAAAAACCAAGCTTCGTATTTGGATGGCGCCAAGTTAATACCTTGTTCAAGCATCAATTTGAAGAAGCGACCGAAAATTTCCCCATCTGTTGCTTCTGCTTGTTCGTAGTTTTCCACTTGTTGATCCGTAAAATAAATCGTCAATGCGCCTTTCAAGCGATTGATCGTAATTGTGATGCCGAATTCTTCAGCTGCTGCCAATATGCCTTTTTCCAAAATAGCCCCGAGTCCATCCATTTTTTCATAAACGCCTTCTTTTTGGAGAACTTCTAGGCAAGCAATACCTGCTTGAATAGATGCAGGATTTCCGGCCATAGTACCTGCTTGGTAGGCAGGACCTAGTGGGGCTACCGTTTCCATGATTTCTTTTTTACCGCCGTAAGCGCCGATTGGCAAACCGCCGCCAATGATTTTTCCGAGAGCTGTCAAATCAGGTACAAGGCCGGATAATTCTTGTGCACCGCCGTAATGGAAGCGGAATGCAGTAATTACTTCATCATAAACGACTAATGCGCCTTTTTCAGCAGCGATGCGATGGACTTCTTCAAGAAATCCGGGACGAGGTTCGACGATGCCGAAATTGCCGACAATCGGTTCAACCAAGATGCATGCAAGTTCATCTCCCCATTGCTCCATCGCTTCAGAAAATGCTGCTGGGTCGTTGAATGGAACTGTAATAACTTCTTCTGCAATCGTTTTAGGCACACCTGCTGAATCGGGAATTCCCAGTGTAGCTGGACCTGAACCTGCTGCAACGAGCACTAAATCAGAATGCCCGTGATAACAGCCAGCGAATTTCATGACTTTTGTTCGGCCGGTATATGCGCGCGAAACACGGATGGTCGTCATCACCGCTTCCGTACCGCTATTGACGAAACGGACTTTGTCCATGTTTGGCATCGCTTCTTTTAGCATTTTGGCGAATTTGATTTCGTGGCGTGTAGGGGTTCCGTATAAAAGACCAGTCTCAGCGGCATGGCTGATCGCTTTAGTAATATGAGGGTGCGCATGTCCAGTAATGATTGGGCCATATGCAGCGAGATAGTCTATGTATTTATTGCCGTCGACATCCCAAAAATAGGCGCCTTTTGCTCGTTCCATGACAACGGGCGAACCATCGCCGACTGCTTTATATGATCGTGATGGACTGTTGACTCCGCCAACGATGTGTTGCAGCGCCTCAGTGTGAAGCTCTTCAGATGTAGAATGATTCATATATGTTTGCCTCCTAGGTTAATCTCTTACCCATTGTAGACAATATCATTGCCAAACGCCAAAGAAATTGAAACTAAATCCCAGGTCCGGTACGATAGAAGTATGAAAAGGAGTGATGGAAATGGCAGTGTTGGAAGGAATGGAAGCGCCTCATTTTTCATTGAACGATGAATCAGGAGAAGTTGTTTCACTGGCAGATTTTGCAGGTAAAAAATACGTAGTCCTATATTTTTATCCGAAAGACATGACACCTGGTTGCACAACGCAAGCCTGTGATTTTCGGGATGCAGAAAAAGACTTTTCGGAATTAAATGCGGTCATATTAGGCATTAGCGCAGATTCGGAAAAACGGCATACAAAATTCATCGAAAAACACGGTCTGCCATTTTCACTGCTAGTGGATGAAGATCATCAAGTTTCAGAAGCTTATGGGGTATGGGTAGAGAAGAAAATGTACGGCAAAGTATTTATGGGCATTGAACGTTCAACGTTTTTAATTGATCCGACAGGTACAATCGTTAAGGAATGGCGCAAAGTAAAAGTACCTGGCCACATCCAAGAAGTGTTGGAAACGATTAAGGCGATTACGAATCGGTAAAAGGGGGAAAAGGTATGCAGGTTTTATTCACATTTTTACCGAAAGAACATCAACAGCAATATTTGCGGGAAGAATTTCCTGACGTTCAGTTTCATTTTACGTATAAGGACAAAACTCATTTGCCGGACGCAGAAATTCTCGTAACATATGGAGAAGATATCACTGCTGAAGACATCAGGGCTGCAAATAAGCTGGAATGGATCATGGTTGCCAGTGCGGGCGTCGATAAAATGCCGCATGAAGCGATTGTTGAGCGCGGAATCGTCGTCTCCAATGTCAAAGGAATTCATAAAATTCCAATGGCCGAATCGGTCCTTGCACACATCTTGGCGTTAAAGCGCTCCCTTCCTTTTATTTATGAAAACCAGCGTAATAGCGAATGGAGCCGACGTGCGAGATCGTCCGAATTAGGTGGATCTACTGCGTTGATCATCGGTCCAGGTGCGATTGGTTCTGAAATGGGGCGCTTACTGCAGGCATTCGGTGTTCAGACAATTGGCTGCAATAGAAGCGGAGAAGCTTCGGAATATATGGAAGAAACGGTGTCGTTTGAAGGGATTATGGAAGTATTGCCTGCAGCGGATATTGTCATTTCCGTGCTTCCGAGTACAAAAGAGACCCGTCATATACTAAAGAGGGAGCATTTCAAAGCAATGAAAAATGATGCGCTCTTTATGAATTTCGGACGCGGTGATTTGTTTGAAGAAGAAATATTGATTGAAGCGTTGGAACAAGGGGAGATTGGTCATGCGGTATTAGATGTCTTTGCACAAGAGCCGTTGCCTGAAAATCATCCGTATTGGAATATGTCGAATGTTGTAGTCTCGCCTCACATATCAAGTCATTCGGGGAATTATATTGAACGGGCACTCGAGATTTTTGTGCCGAATTTGAAAAAATGGCTAGCAGAAGAAAATGATCCGACAAATATGGTCAGTATGGAAAAGGGGTATTAACATGAAAATCTACACAAAGACGGGCGATAAAGGAACCACCTCACTGGTTTACGGAACACGAGTCGCAAAAAACGATCCTTTAGTAGAAGCATATGGCACTTGTGATGAAGCGAATTCAGCGATTGGCTTGGCCATCAGTCATATGGACACTGAGTTTTTTAAAGAAAAAGACGAGTTGGATGCCGTTTTTCACGAAATCCAAACGACGTTATTTCATGTAGGAGCGGAATTGGCAACGCCAAAAGACAAAGAAGTAAAATGGAAGCTGACTCAGGAAGATATTGAGAAATTGGAAAAGTGGATCGATCGCTTTGATAACGAAGTGCCGACGCTTACCAATTTCATCTTACCGGGAGGCCATCCTGCTGGAGCAGGGCTGCATGTAGCTCGTACGGTTACAAGACGAGCGGAGCGGGCAGCGCTTTCGATTGGAGAAGATGTTTCGCCGAACGTATTGGCTTATTTGAATCGTTTATCGGATTTTCTGTTCGTAGCTGCGAGATTGGTGAACATGCGTCTAGGGAAAAAAGAAAAAGACCTTCACCAGTCGTAAGGAAATCAACTGGCGTCAAAGCCTTATAATATAGTGATTTCTTGACATTCGCCCTCTTGCTTAGGTACACTAATTATAACGATTATAATGTAAGAATCTATGAAGTGAGGTGCACAGCGATGTCTGAAGTCCATTTAAAAGACGCGCTAGAGACTTTGAAGTCCACAGGTGTCCGAATCACTCCGCAACGGCATGCCATTCTGGAGTTTATGATTCATTCTACGACGCACCCGACAGCGGATGATATTTATCGAGCGCTAGAAAGAACTTTTCCAAATATGAGTGTAGCAACTGTATATAATAATTTACGCGTTTTCAAAAGCGCAGGACTTGTTAAAGAGTTGACCTACGGCGATTCTTCCAGCCGATTTGATTTTGTGACGAATGATCATTACCACGTTATCTGCAACGATTGTGGAAAGATTGTCGACTTTCATTATCCCGGTTTGGATGAAGTGGAGCATCTGGCTTCGCACGTTACCGGATTTCAAGTTGATTATCATCGCTTAGAAATTTACGGAACTTGCCAGCAATGTCTTGGCAAAACTGCGCAAGCCCAATAAGAAACGAGCATGAAATTCATGCTCGTTTTTCTTATTGCTTTTGTAAGGCAAATAAAAAATCCGCCACAGGTGTTCAGCTGTGGCGGATTTTATTTGGTGAAATTACATTCCGGAATTCTTTTTATTGTAATCGACGTCGAATTCTTTGCCTTCAAGTTCTGGATCCATCGTCAGCGGTTCACGGCAATGCATGCACATGTCTACGCGGCCGAGCATTTTAGTATGGCGTCCACAATTCGGACATTGCACCGGTACGGTCTTCATAGACAGTAAGCCGATCCACGCATAAACGCCAGTACTTCCGACAATGGCGATCAAGCCAAGCAACATAAAGATGACCATGACAATCGGCTGGTTTCTAAAATAAATCCCGACATACATGATAACGATTCCGATAAAGATTAGTGCCAAGGCAAACGTACGGATACGGTTGATTTTATTTTTATAAGGTTTCATAAAATTCTTTCCTCCTTGCATCCATCATACTATATCATAATTAAGTGGAAAAAGTGATAATGGTTCACTCATGCAGGAATAGGGAATAAATATGTCGAAATAGAGAAAAGACAGATAGATATGCAAGGAGTGAAAGTGGATGGAACAAATTCTAAGACCGATCTATCAAGAGCGGGCCAGCCAAGAAAGTACGCTTGGTGTTGTGCTCGTTGAGAAGCGGGAGAAGGTGAGCCCGATCACCGATACATTCGATTCGATCTTGCTCATCGTCACAAAAGAAAATGAAACGTCTGTGTATACAAAGCATTATACGTATTTAGATAAAAAAGCAGCGATGCACATCGTAACGGAGAAGCAATTGAAAAAATGGCTTTTGCTTGGAACCAATCGAAAAATTGTGGATTGGCTATTCAATGGACGCATCATTTATGACCGGAATGAATTTATGGGCAAGTTAAAGACCGAGTTGAAAGATTATCCTTTTTACGGACGCAAAATCAAAATGGGGATGGAATTTGCAAAATTGATTCGTCGTTATCAAGAGGGGAAGGTCTTTTTTGAAGGGAAGAATTATCTGGATGCTTATCATCATATGGTAGAGTCCCTACATCATTTAGCGAGACTGGCGGTCTTGGAAAATGGATTGCCGCCGGAAGTGACAGTCTGGGCGCAGGTGAAACAAATGGAACCTGCCATTTACAAGCTGTACGAAGAATTGGTGATGAGCGACGAACCGTTGAAAAAAAGACTGGAACTTTTATTCCTTGCAAGTGAATTTCTGATTCATTCCCGCACGAAAGATGGCGCGCGTCATATACGGGAAGTGCTCGAACAGAAGGAGCGTTGGACGATCCAGGAGCTTCATGAGCAGGAAGAGCTTCGAAATTATTCTTCGAACCTCGAGGTGTTCATTGAATACCTCATCGATAAGGGATTGATTGCCGTTCAAAGCGTCGACACCAAAAGTGAAGGCATCTTTCATCGCTACTATTATGTAGAGAGTTGAATTTAAGCGAGTCTAATGTAAGTCGGCCTTTCGCCAAGAAAGGTCGGCTTTTCTTAGCTGTAGCAAGTGAATGGAGCCGACGGCAATCTTTGAATAACGATTCTTTTTAAAAAAATTAAAGTTTCTTTGCTTTTATCGTTGACACCGCAATAGGAATCGTATTATGATAATACACGTCGCTGAGAGAAAAACAGTTTTGCGCAATAATAAA
Organism: Planococcus sp. (in: firmicutes); assembly: GCA_041553775.1. Lineage (GTDB taxonomy): Bacteria > Bacillota > Bacilli > Bacillales_A > Planococcaceae > Planococcus. The sequence goes on along the minus strand of JBFEIJ010000004.1, from coordinate 344 downwards.
AAATGCAAAAAACGCTTGACTCTTTAACACGGTGATGATAAATTAGAGAAGTCGCTTTTACAGGATGGACAAAACATGAACCTTGAAAACTGAACAGCAAAACGTCAACGAAAGACGTCACGAGCGCCGAGGCGCGAGAACGGCTTTTGCGAAGCTTGCCTTTGGCAATCAGAGCAAAACCTTCTCAACCGAAAGTGTTCGTGACTTAAATTACTGATCAGCTTAACGCAGATCAAAGCGAATCGTGCGTCTTCGGACGGCGATACGCCAGCAGTATTGAGCAATCAACACTACTCTATAATGGAGAGTTTGATCCTGGCTCAGGACGAACGCTGGCGGCGTGC